>CAYXLY010000314.1:0-5805 GCA_964466005.1 uncultured Spirochaetaceae bacterium
GCGGTGATCGGCGTGCCCTCCGAGAAGTGGGGCGAGAGCGTGAAGGCGATCGTGGTCGACGCGGCGGGTACGCCGGCGAGTGAGGCCGATCTGATCGCCTGGTGCCGGGAGCGATTGGCGCATTACAAGTGCCCGAGATCCGTCGATCGGATCGAGGCGTTGCCGCGCAATCCTTCGGGCAAGATCCTGAAGACGACGCTGCGGGAGCCCTATTGGCGGGATCGGGAGCGGCGGGTGAACTGAAGTCGATCCCGCTCGGCCATGGATCCGGGGGACGCGCTCGCCGACGGCCGGGAGCCGTCGACGTTCGGGATCGGACGAGGCGCGGGCGGGACGGATCCGACCGGCCGAGTGGAGCGGACGAGAGGAAGAGGAAGAGGAAGAGGAAGAGGAGACGCGATGGGGTCATCGAGGCGACGGCGATCGCTCGGTCTGCTGGCGGCTGCGATCGCCTGCGTGGGAGGCGGATGTCTCGGCATCGGACCCGGTCGGAGCGGTCCGGAGGACCAGGCCCCCCTGAATGGAGAGACGAAGCCCGCCACCGAGGCGACCCGCCGGCTCCAGGAGGTCGTTCGCCGAAGCCTGCCCTTCGACGACGACCGCGACTTCGAGCTGGCTCGTCGCGGAAGGCTGGCCGGCCGGCAGGCCCTTCGGATCCCCGCCGACGGAAGGCCCGGGAGCGACTCCCTCGCCTGGGACATGACGCGCTACGCGTTCACGCAGGGAGAGGCGCCGGAAACGGTGAATCCGAGTCTCTGCCGGCAGGCGAAGCTGAACCGGATCCATGGGCTCTTCGAGGTCGTCGACGGGATCTACCAGGTCCGTGGCTACGACCTCTCGAACGTCAGCTTCGTTCGAGGCGAAACCGGCTGGATCGTGATCGATCCGTTGATCACCGTCGAGGCAGCGCGGGCGGCCCTCTCCCTGCTGAACGAGACGCTCGGGGAGCGACCGGTCGTGGGCGTGATCTACTCCCACAGCCACGTGGATCATTTCGGAGGCGTGCGAGGAGTCGTGGATCCCACAGACGTCGCCTCGGGCTCCGTCCGCATCGTCGCACCCGAGGGCTTCATGGAGCATGCGGTCAGCGAGAACGTCGTGGCGGGCAACGCCATGACGCGACGGGCCGCCTACATGTTCGGTCGGCTGCTCGAGCCGGGACCGCGCGGACGCGTCGACGCGGGGCTGGGGAAGACGACCTCCATGGGACGCGTCTCGCTCCTCCCGCCGACGGACGTGGTCCGTGAGACGGGAACGACGCTCGAGATCGACGGGGTCGAGTTCGTCTTCCAGAATACACCGGGTGCCGAGGCGCCGGCGGAGATGATGTTCTTCCTGCCGCATCGCAAGGCGTTCTTCGTGGCCGAGGAGGCGAACGGCGTCCTCCACAACCTCTATACCCTGCGCGGCGCACCGGTCCGCAGCGGTGCGCTCTGGGCCCGCTGGCTCGACGAGGCCATCGCGCTCTTCGGCGAGGAGCTGGAGCTGGTCTTCGGGGCCCATCATTGGCCCCGTTGGGGGAGGGAGGAGGCGCTCGATTTCCTCGCCAGCCAACGGGATCTCTACAAGTACATCCATGACCAGACCCTCCATCTCGCCAACCTCGGCCTGACTCCCCTCGAGATCGCGGAGTCGATCGAGCTGCCCGAGGATCTCGCCCTTCGCTGGTACGACCGTGGCTATTACGGGACCGTGAAGCACAACGCGCGGGCGACGTACCAGCTCTACCTGGGATTCTTCGACGGCAATCCGGCTCGCCTGGATCCCCATCCTCCAGCCGAGGCGGGGCGTCGTTATGTCGAGCTGGCGGGAGGTGGGGAGGCCCTGCTCCGGCACGCACGGGAGGCCTTCGCGCGCGGGGACTATCGCTGGGTGGCCGAGGTGGTGAATCATCTGGTCTTCGCGGATCCGGGGAATCGACGGGCCCGGTGGCTCCAGGCGGACGCGCTCGAGCAGCTCGGCTATCAGGCCGAGTCGGGTCCCTGGCGGAATTTCTACCTGAGCGCCGCTCGGGAGCTGCGTGACGCCACGGGGAGGAGAGCTCCGCAGGGATCGACCTCGAGCCCGGAGGTCATGGCCGGAATGTCCTCGGAGAGCCTCTTCGACTTCCTCGCCGTCAGTCTGGACGGACGCCGAGCGGCGGGAGAAGAGATGACGGTCGAGCTGCTCTTTCCCGATCGCGAAGAGCGTTGGTTGCTGGAGATCCGTCGCGGAGTGTTGCGCCATTCCGCCCGCCGTGCCGTGACGGAGCCGACGCTGAGCCTCCGGATTCCCCGGGACCGCTTTCTCTCGGTCCTTCGGGGCGAGGCGAAGATGCCGGCCCTGCTGCGAACGGGCGAGGCCCGGCTCGAGGGCGGCCTGGTCGCGCTCGCTCGATTCGCCGGTCTCTTCGAGCGCTTCCTCCCGGACTTCGAGATCGTGAGGCCTTAGCGCCAGCGCCAGCGCCAGCGCCGAGCCGGATCAGGCTCGGAGCAGTCGCTCGCGGATCTCGGCCACCCCCTCGATCGCGGCCTCGCTCGAGGACGCGACCGGCATGACGTTGAAGCGCGTGCAGCCAGCCGCTCGGTAGGGAGCCAGGAACTCTGCGATCTCCTCGGGCGAGCCATGGGGGCTGTAGCGTTCGAAGCGTTCGAAGGGAATCCGGTACATCGACTCCATGCGCGCCGCCAGCCGCCGCCGGGCCTGCGCGCGATCGGCGTCGAGACCCACCCAGAGCTGCAGCCCGTGGTCCCATCGCTCGGGACGAGGGAGATGGCGCTCCTGCGCGAGATCCTCGATCTGCTGGAGAGCCCCCGCGAAGCGCTCCGGGGAGCACCAGACTCCGAGCCAGCCGTCTCCGAGGCGGGCCGCCCGGCGCAGCGCCGCAGGGGACCGGCCTCCGATCACGAGCGGCACGGGGGGGTCGGGTGCGGGCCGGATCCAGGCGTCTTCGAAGCGGAAGAACTCTCCTTCGAAGGTCGTCGGCTCGCCTCGGAGCAGGCCTCGCAGTGCGACCAGGGACTCGTCGGTCCGGCGACCCCGGGTCCGCGGATCGACGCCGCAGATCTCGATCTCGTGTCGGTCTTCTCCGCCCACGCCCACTCCGAGCACGAGCCGTCCCGGGGCGGACTCGCAGAGGCTGGCGATCTGTCGCGCCACCGGCAGTGGATGGCGCAGGGCGAGCAGGTAGACGCCGACGTAGACCTCGAGGGTCTCGTGGAGGGCGGCGAGCGTCGCGGCCTGGATCAGGCCATCCATGCCCAGACCCGTGAAGAAGCTGATGTGGTCGGCGACGAAGACGTGGTCCAGACCGCTTTCCCGCACACGCGCGGCCAGCGCGCGCCGTCGCTCGAGTGGCCCCGTCGACATCGATGCGTCGCCGAGGGTTCCGACCCGGAGCGTGTGCGCAGGCGGCATGTCAGAGCATCGCCGTGTCGGTCTCGACGCCGAGCAGCAGTCGTCCGGTCAGCTCGAGGGTCGCGGGGCTCACCATCATGTGCTGCGTCGCGACGTGAACGTCGCGGAAGATGCGCTGCAGCGGCGATCGGCGGTAGACCGAGGTCCCGCCGGCGAGGTGATACATCAGGTCGACGGCCTCCGCGCAGGATCGCGTCGCGTGAGTCGTGGCGAGCCGGATGTCGCGCTTGTGGTCGATCTCGATCCGGCCGTCCCCGAGCGCGCTCTGCCAGGCGGAGTCGATCGTCTCGTAGTAGAAGGATCGGGCCGAGCGCCAGAGGGCCTCGGCCCGGGAGACGTCGGCCTGGGCCGCGGCGCGGGCGGCCAGCGGACGGGCGCTGCCGGCCGGCGTCTTGCCGCCGGCGATCTCGATCAGCTCGTCGATGGCGGCGCGAGCGAGGCCGAGGGAGACGGCGGCGATGCCCATCGCGAGGAGGCCGAACTGGGGAAAGGCGTAGAGAGGGCGGGGCAGGGGACCGTCGAGGCCGAGGCCCACTGCGCGGCTCTCCGGGACGAAGGCGTCGTGGATGGCGAAGTCCGTGCTGCCCGTCCCCGCGAGACCCGACACGTACCAGGTGTCCAGGAACTCGACCTCCTCGGCGGGCACGATCATCATCCGCGACCGGGGCGCGCCGTTCGCCAGGCGCTCGATCTCTCCGTCGCGGACGACCTGGCAGCCCCCCATGATCCAGTCCGCGTTCTGCGTGCCGGAGCCCCAGGCCCATTGTCCTTCGACCCGAAATCCACCGTCCACGGCCCTCGCGGTTCCCTTCGGTGCGAAGACCCCGCAGAGGAGCGTCTCGGGGGTGGCGAAGATCTCGCGGGCGGAGCTCTCGGGAAGCAGGGCCAGCACGCTGCCCGAGGTGGCGCCGATGAAGACGCACCAGGCGCAGGCTCCGTCTGCCCGGGCCAGGGCCTCGATCGTCTGCATCGTCTCGGCCGGGGGCAGCTCGAGGCCGCCGTGGATCTCCGGGACGCACATGCGGTAGAAGCCCGCCCGGGCGAAGCGCTCCGAGAGATCGCGCGGCAGTTGGCGCGCCGCCTCGATCTCCGGGGCACGCTCGCGGAGCATCGGCGCCATCTCGAGTGCCGAGGCGAGAGGGCCCGTCGTCGTCGGGGTCGAGGTCGCTGCGCTCATCCGCTCTCCTCACTCGCCAGCCCGAGTCGGTTGGCGATGTTGTTCTTCTGCATGTTCGAGGAGCCTCCGACGATCGGCATCCCCAGGAGGTCGCGGACGTGCCGCTCCATGTCGTGGCCCTCGGCGAGCCCGTAGGCGCCCAGGATGCGTTGGCAGACGAGTCCGATCTCGACCGCCGTGTCGGCGACGAAGAGCTTCGCCATCGAGGTCTCGACCGAGCAGGGACGGTCGTTCTGGGCGAGCCAGGCGGCCCGGTAGAGCATCAGACGACAGGCCTCCAGCTTCGTGCGCGCCTCGGCGAGATCGTGGCGCACGGCCTGGTGGGCGCTGATCGGCTTGCCGAATTGGCGGCGCTGCTGCGCGTACGCCCAGGCCTCCTCGACCGCGGCCTGGGCGATGCCGAAGGTGACGGCGGTGATCTCGATCTTCTCGACGTCGAGCGCGCGGCCGGCGAGCATCCGCCAGCCCTTGTTCCAGGCAGTCTCCCCGCCCACGAGGTTCTCGATCGGAATGTCCACGTCCTCGAAGAGCACGTCGCTCGAGAGCGTGTATCGGAGATTCGCGTGCTCGATCGGATGGACCTTCACGCCGGTCGCCGTCGGCGGAACCAGGACGAAGGAGAGGTTCTTGTAGCGTGGGGCCTCCCGGTCGCTCTTCACCAGGCAGTAGATGTAGTCCGCCCAGTCCGCGCCCGTGCACCAGCGCTTGAAGCCGTTGATCCGGATCGATCGGCCGTCCTTCGAGAGATCGGCCGTGGTCGTGACGCTGGCGAGATCGCCTCCGACCTCGGGCTCGGAGAGGCCGTAGGCGAAGACGAGCTCGCCTCGCGCCAGCTTCGGAAGCAGATCGCGCTTCTGGCTCTCCGAGCCGTTCTCGGCGATGTTGATCGCGCCGTAGAAGGCGCAGTGGATGAAGGGGCCGGCGAGAAAAGCGCCTCCGCGGCAGAGCTCTTCGATGACCGCGACCGCCGCCATGAGGTCTCGCCCCTGACCGCCGTACTCCTCTTCGATCGTCAGTCCGCAGACGCCGAGATCGGCGAGCTTGCGAAAGAGCTCGGGCGGGAAGCGATGCTCGCGATCCCATCGCCGCACCTTCTCCGCCGGCATCTCCGCCGCGACGAAGCGGCGGAGCGTCTCGCGCAGGATCCCGATGTGTTCGGGCTCGTCCTTGAAATCCATGGCAGGCCTCGGAGCGAGCGATCCGGCGGATCGCGGGGTGGCGAATCGGTCCCG
>CAYXLY010000315.1:0-5783 GCA_964466005.1 uncultured Spirochaetaceae bacterium
CCTCGGTGACGCACAAGCGTCGCCTCTCCGCTCTCGGGCCGGGCGGTCTCACCCGCGAGCGCGCGGGCTTCGAGGTGCGCGACGTCCATCCGACCCACTACGGGCGGATCTGCCCGATCGAGACGCCGGAAGGGCCGAACATCGGCTTGATCGCGTCCCTCTCCACGTTCGCTCGCGTGAACGACATGGGATTCATCGAGACGCCCTATCGACAGGTGGACAAGGCGAACGGAGCCCCCGCCGTCACCCGGGACGTCAAGTTCCTGTCCGCGCTCGATGAGGAGCGGATGGTGATCGCTCAGGCGAACGCGCCCCTCGACGACGAGGGGCATTTCGTGAACGAGCGGGTCTCGGCGCGCAAGCAGGGAGAGTTCGAGATGATCCCGCCCGAGGAGGTGGACATGATGGACGTGTCGCCGAATCAGCTCGTCTCGGTGGCGGCGTCCCTGATCCCGTTCCTCGAGAACGACGACGCGAATCGGGCGCTGATGGGCTCGAACATGATGCGTCAGGCCGTGCCGCTGCTGCGGACCCGAGCCCCTCTGGTGGGGACGGGAATGGAGTCGGTCGTCGCGCGGGACTCGGGCGTGACCGTGGTGGCCAAGCGCGACGCGACGGTCGAGTCCGTGGACGCGAGCCGGATCGTCCTGAAGCCGGACGAGGACGACGGAACGGGGTCGAACGTCGACATCATCAACCTGATCAAGTACCAGCGTTCGAACCAGAATACCTGCATCACCCAGCGTCC
This sequence comes from uncultured Spirochaetaceae bacterium, assembly GCA_964466005.1. Classification (GTDB taxonomy): domain Bacteria; phylum Myxococcota_A; class UBA9160; order UBA9160; family UBA4427; genus UBA4427. The sequence continues at coordinate 749 of CAYXLY010000315.1, forward strand.
GATCGTCAAGGCCGGAGACAAGGTGAGCGCGGGCCAGGTGATCGCGGATGGGCCGGCGACGGATCGGGGCGAGATGGCCCTGGGCGCCAACGTCACGGTCGCGTTCATGCCCTGGGGCGGATACAACTTCGAGGATTCGATCCTCATCTCCGAGCGGATCGTCAAGGACGACTACTTCACCTCGATCCACATCGAGGAGTTCGAGTGCGTCGCCCGGGACACGAAGCTCGGGAAGGAGGACATCACCCGCGACATTCCGAACGTGGGCGAGGACGCGCTGCGCGATCTGGACGAGGCCGGAATCGTGAGGATCGGCGCCGAGGTGAACCAGGACGACATCCTGGTCGGGAAGATCACGCCGAAGGGCGAGACGCAGCTCTCGCCGGAGGAACGCCTGCTTCGAGCCATCTTCGGCGAGAAGGCCGGGGACGTGCGGGACACCTCCTTGCGGGTTCCGCCCGGCGTGACCGGAACGATCATTGGCGCGCAGGTCTTCTCGCGACGCGGCGTCGAGAAGGACGAGCGCGCCAAGGCCCTCGAGGAGGCCGAGATCGAACGCCTCCGAAAGGACCAGGAGGACGAGATCCGGATCATCCGGAAGAGCGCCTTCAATCGGGTGCGGGAGCTGGTGCTCGGGAAGCAGGCGGCCAATCGGGTCGCCGACGAGCGCCGGGACATCGAGTGGCTCGCTTCGGGGGACACGATCACCGAGGAGGTGCTGTCGCAGATCCCGGACCGTCGCTGGCGGGAGATCCAGGTCACGGACGCCAAGGCGCAGGAGAACGTCGATCGGGTCTTCCACCACGTGGAAGAGCAGGCGATGGTGATCAAGGCGGTCTTCGACGAGAAGATCGCCCGCCTCAAGAAGGGAGACGAGCTGCCCCCGGGCGTCTTCAAGATGGTGAAGGTGTACCTCGCCATCAAGCGGAAGCTCTCGGTCGGTGACAAGATGGCGGGTCGCCACGGCAACAAGGGCGTGATCTCCCGGATTCTTCCGGAAGAGGACATGCCGTACATGCCCGACGGCACTCCGGTCGACATCGTCCTGAATCCCCTGGGCGTTCCGTCGCGGATGAACATCGGACAGATCCTCGAGACGCATCTCGGCTGGGCGGCTCACGGCCTGGGCCGGCAGATCGAGCGGCTGCTCGAGCGGCAGGCCACGACGGACGAGATCCGGGCCCGGCTGAAGGGGATCTACGACGACGACGAGATCGCCGGGCAGATCGAGCAGGCCTCGGAGCATGCGATCGATTCGCTCGCCCGGAGCATCGGACGCGGGATCCACATGGCGACGGCGGTCTTCGACGGCGCCAACGAGGTGGCCGTCAAGGAAGAGCTGACCCGGGCGGGACTGCCGACCTCGGGCCAGATGGTGCTCTTCGACGGCCGCACGGGAGAGGCCTTCGACCGCGACGTCACGGTCGGAACGATCTACATGTTGAAGCTCCACCATCTGGCGGATGACAAGCTTCACGCCCGCTCGATCGGGCCCTACAGCCTCGTCACGCAGCAGCCGCTGGGCGGAAAGGCTCAGTTCGGCGGGCAGCGACTGGGCGAGATGGAGGTCTGGGCCCTGGAGGCCTACGGAGCCGCCTACGGTCTCCAGGAGTTCCTGACCGTCAAGTCCGACGACGTGCAGGGACGAACCCGGATCTACGAGTCGATCGTCAAGGGCGAGAACACGCTCGAGCCGGGTCTGCCCGAGAGCTTCAACGTCCTGGTGAAGGAGCTCCAGGCGTTGGGTCTCGACATCGAGATGCGCGAGGACTCGCAGACGTAGCGGGTCGGAAGTGGGCGGGCATGGATCCCGCCCGAGCGCAGGCCGATCGCAGGGCCGTGCGTGGCAAAGAGGGCAGCGCCGTCGTCGGACGGCGCTGCGATGAATTCGAGGCGTCCCGGGACCAGCACCTTCCGGGACGCCGTACTCTCCGCAACGAGGGGGGACCGTCACTGTGCGTGATCTCTACAATCTCTTCGAGAAGCCGAAGGACCCGCTGGCCTTCGACTCGCTTCGAATCTCTCTCGCTTCACCGGAGAAGATCCGGGAGTGGTCCTTCGGCGAGGTCAAGAAGCCCGAGACCATCAACTATCGGACCTTCAAGCCCGAACGCGACGGTCTCTTCTGCGCCAAGATCTTCGGTCCGGTCAAGGACTACGAGTGCAATTGCGGCAAGTACAAGCGCATGAAGCACCGGGGCGTGGTCTGCGAGAAATGCGGCGTCGAGGTCATCCAGTCGAAGGTGCGCCGGGAGCGGATGGGGCACATCACCCTGGCCTCGCCGGTCGCCCACATCTGGTTCCTCAAGTCGTTGCCTTCGCGGATCGGGAACATCCTCGAGATCACGCTGCGCGATCTCGAGAAGGTCCTCTACTTCGAGGCCCACGTCGTGCTCGACCCCAAGGACACGGAGCTCGAGAAGACCGAGCTCGTGACGGACGAGCGGCTGATGGAGCTCCGCGAGCAGTACGGGCGGGACGCCTTCGAGGTCGGCATCGGAGCCGAGGCGGTGCGTCGGCTGCTCGAGGAGCTGGACGTCGAGGGCGAGTGCACGCGACTGCGCGAGGAGATGCGCGAGGCCACGAGCGAGGCGAAGCGGAAGAAGATCGCCAAGCGATTGAAGGTGCTCGATGCCTTCCGCGAGTCGGAGATCAACCGGCCCGAGTTCATGATCCTCGAGGTCGTCCCGGTGATTCCGCCGGATCTGCGCCCGCTCGTCCCTCTGGACGGCGGACGCTTCGCGACCAGTGACCTCAACGATCTCTATCGGCGGGTGATCAACCGAAACAACCGGCTGAAGCGCCTCCAGGAGCTGAACGCGCCCGAGGTGATCATCCGCAACGAGAAGCGGATGCTGCAGGAGGCCGTCGATGCGCTCTTCGACAACGGTCGCCGGGGCCGGGTGATCACGGGCCCGAGCAAGCGGCCGCTGAAGAGCCTCTCCGACATGCTGAAGGGGAAGTCGGGGCGATTCCGTCAGAACCTCCTCGGAAAGCGGGTGGATTATTCGGGCCGCTCCGTCATCGTGGTCGGGCCGGAGCTTCGTCTGCATCAATGCGGTCTTCCGAACAGGATGGCGCTCGAGCTCTTCAAGCCCTTCATCTACTCGAAGCTCGAGCAGCAGGGGTTCGTGACGACCATCAAGGCCGCGCGCAAGATGGTCGAGCACGAGCGACCCGAGGTCTGGGACATCCTGGCCGACGTGATCAAGGAGCATCCGATCCTGCTGAATCGGGCTCCCACGCTCCATCGGCTCGGCATGCAGGCGTTCGAGCCGATGCTGATCGAGGGCAAGGCCATCCAGCTTCACCCCCTCGTGTGCGCGGCCTTCAACGCGGACTTCGACGGCGACCAGATGGCCGTCCACGTTCCGCTGTCGGTCGAGGCGCAGATCGAGGCGCGCGTGCTGATGATGTCGACGAACAACATCCTCAGCCCCGCGACCGGACGACCGATCATCGGCCCCACGCAGGACATCGTGCTCGGCGCCTACTACATGACCCGCGAGCGGCCCGGGGCTCAGGGCGATGGAATGCAGTTCGCGACCGAGGAGGAGGTCGTCGTCGCCTACGATGCCGGCGTGCTCGATCTCCATGCGCCCATCGGAGTCCGCATGGGAGAGGAGATCGTCCAGACGACGACGGGGCGGATCCTGCTGCGGGAGATCGTGCCCGAGGCGATTCCCTTCGAGTTCATCAATCAGGTGATGGACAAGAAGGCCCTCGGAGAGCTGATCGATCAGTGCTACCGGCGGATGGGCAACAAGGCCACCGTGATCCTCGCGGATCGTCTCCGGACCCTGGGCTACCGGAACGCCACGCGAGCCGGGATCTCGATCTGCATCGACGACATGAGGATTCCGCCGGACAAGGAGCGCTTCCTGGCGGACGCGACGGCGGAGGTCACGCAGATCCAGGATCAGTATCAGGAAGGCCTGATCACCGACGGCGAGCGCTACAACAAGGTGGTCGACATCTGGGCCCAGGCGACGGAGCAGATCACGCAGCAGCTCCTCGACGGCATCGCGACCGACACGATCACGGATGCCGAAGGCCAGGAGCGACAGGTCCCGAGCTTCAACAACGTCTACATGATGGCGGACTCGGGCGCTCGCGGCTCGGCGCAGCAGATGCGGCAGCTCGCAGGCATGCGGGGTCTCATGGCGAAGCCCTCGGGCGCGATCATCGAGACGCCGATCACCTCGAACTTCCGCGAGGGGCTCTCGGTTCTCCAGTACTTCATCTCGACGCACGGCGCGCGGAAGGGCCTCGCGGATACCGCGCTGAAGACGGCCAACTCGGGCTACCTGACCCGTCGACTCGTGGACGTCTCGCAGGACGTGATCATCCGGGAGGAGGATTGCGGGACGGAGGACGCCCTCGAGACGAGCGCTCTGATCGAGGCGGGTGAGATCGTCGAGCCGCTCGGGGAGCGGATCCTGGGGCGGGTGGCGCTCGAGGACATCCTCGATCCGATCAGCGGCGAGGTGATCGTGCCCGCGAGCATGGAGATCGACGAGGATCGCGTTCGAGCGATCGAGAATGCCGGGATCGAGAGCGTGAAGATCCGATCGGTGCTGACCTGTGCGAGTCGCTTCGGCGTCTGCGTGAAGTGCTATGGCCGGGATCTCTCTCGCGGCTCGATGGTGAACCTCGGCGAGTCGGTGGGCGTGATCGCCGCCCAGTCGATCGGCGAGCCCGGAACGCAGCTCACGATGAGGACCTTCCACATCGGCGGAGCGGCGACCCGGCGCGCCGAGCAGTCCCATGCCGAGGCGGCCAGCGAGGGCACGGTCCGCCTCCACAACATCCGGACGCTGGCGGACAACGAAGGCCGGCAGGTCGTGATGACCCGGCACGGCGAGGTCGGCATCGTCGATGCGAGCGGTCGGGAGAAGGAGCGGCATCCCGTCGTCTACGGAGCCTCGCTCCGTGTGGGGGAGGGGCAGACCGTTCGACCCGGCGAGGTCCTTCTCGATTGGGATCCCTTCGCGAGCCCGATCCTCTCAGAGATGAGGGGGACCGTCCAGTTCCG
>CAYXLY010000316.1:0-5746 GCA_964466005.1 uncultured Spirochaetaceae bacterium
CGGCGGGCAACGAGGCCGCTCTGGTCTCGGAGGGCAGGGTGGAGGCCCTGCGGATCGACGCGCTCGATCTCGGCCTCCCGCGAGCGCAGCCATCCGAGCTGGTCGGAGGCGATCCCGCCACCAACGCCCGCACGTTGCGCGAGATCCTGGCAGGGTCCCCGGGCGCGCGCCGAGACATCGTGCTCCTGTACGCGGCCGCGGCGCTCTGGGTGGCCGGAGTCGTCCCGAGCCTCGAGGACGGACTGGTGCAAGCCGCCCGCAGCATCGACGACGGAGCGGCCGCCGCGAAGCTCGACGCCCTCCGGGCGGCGACGGCCGCGCGGGCCGGGGAGGCCATCCCGGCATGACGATTCTCGACGACATCCTGGCTTGCAAGCGGGAGGAGGTGGCCCGCGCGAAGGCGGCGCGGTCCGCGGAGAGGATCGAGCGTGAGGCGCGCTCCGCCTCACGTCCCCCGCGGAGCCTGATCGAGGCGCTGCGCGAGACGCCCGCCCCCGCGGTGATCGCCGAGGTGAAGCGCCGATCGCCCTCGAAGGGCCTGATCCGCCCGGACTTCGATCCGGTGGCCATCGCGCGCGCCTATGCGGGGGCCGGCGCGGCGGCGATCTCCGTGCTCACGGACGAGTCCTTCTTCGGGGGCTCCCTCCGCTTCCTCTCCGACATCCGCCAGGCCGTCGATCTCCCCCTGCTTCGAAAGGACTTCGTGATCGACGCCTATCAGATCGACGAGGCGCGGATCGCCGGGGCGGATGCGGTCCTGCTGATCGTCGCCGCGCTCGAGCCGACGGAGCTGAAGCGTCTCCACGACCATGCCGAGGCCCTCGGACTCGAGGCGCTCGTGGAGGTGCACGACGAGGCGGAGTGGGAGGTCGCGGATGGAATGGGGGCTCGGCTGATCGGGGTGAACAATCGGGATCTCCGGACCTTCGCGGTCGATCTCGCGACGACCGAGCGGATCGCCACTCGCGCGGCGGGCTCTGGCGTCCTGCTCGTCGCCGAGAGCGGAATCTCGACCTACGAAGACGTGGAGCGTCTGGAACGGGCCGGTGCAGGCGGGTATCTCGTCGGAGAGTCCCTGATGCGCCAGCCCGATCCGGGAAAGGCTCTGGAAGGACTCAGGAGGCCATCGTGACGGGAAGCGTACGGATCAAGATCTGTGGTGTCATGAACCCCGAAGATGCCCTGAAGGCCGTCGAGGCCGGGGCCGACCTGATCGGGGTCAACTTCGTCGCCGGCTCGCGCCGCGAGGTCGACATCAAGCAGGCCGAGGCGATCTGCGAGGCCCTCGAAGGCCAGGACGTCGAGCGGGTCGCGGTCTTCCAGAACGCGGAGTGGGACACGATGGACGGCATCCTGCGCAGGGTGGCCTTCGAGCGCGTGCAGTTCCACGGCGAGGAGACGGAGGAGGAGATCGAGGCAGTGGATCTGCCCTCGATCAAGGCGATCCGGGGCGCCGATCAGGAGGCAGCCGACACGTACCCGGGCTCGATCCTATTGTTGGACCACCCCCATCAGGGGGGCGGCCAGGGGCAGGCCTGGGATTGGAGCGAGGCGGAGGACCTGATCGCGAACGGTCACGACGTGATCATCGCGGGTGGCCTGACGCCCGAGAACGTGGCCGAGGCGCTGGCGGACGTGGGAGAGATCCCGCCCTGGGGCGTCGACGTCGCGACGGGGGTCGAAGGCGAGAGCCTTCGCAAGGACATGGACAAGATGCGCGCCTTCGTCGAGGCCGTCCGTCGACGTGAGGAGCAGGTGGAAGCATCGGATGCCGGCAGGCAGAGCGGGGAGGGCTCGAGTTGAAGAGCGAAGTCGACGAGCGAGGCATGTTCGGACCCTATGGAGGGCGCTTCGTCCCGGAGATGCTGATCGCGGCGCTCGACGAGCTCGTCGAGGCCTCGGGGCGCATTCTCGGGGATCCGGCCTACCGGGCCGAGCTCGACGGCCTGCTGCGCCATTATGCCGGCCGACCGACGCCCCTCAGCTTCGCGCGGCGGCTCACGGAGCAGCTCGGCGGGGCGAAGATCTACCTGAAGCGGGAAGACCTGGCCCACACGGGCGCACACAAGATCAACAACGTCCTGGGGCAGGCCCTGCTCGCGCGCCACATGGGAAAGCGGCGCGTCATCGCCGAGACGGGCGCGGGTCAGCATGGCGTCGCGACGGCCACCGCCTGCGCGCTCCTCGGCCTCGACTGCGAGGTCTACATGGGAGCGGAGGACGTGCGACGCCAATCGCTCAACGTCTTCCGGATGGAGCTGCTCGGCGCCCGGGTCGTTCCCGTGGAGAGCGGCTCGCAGACCCTGAAGGACGCGATCAACGAGGCCATGCGCGACTGGGTCACGAACGTCGAGACGACCTACTACTGCATCGGGTCGGTGATGGGGCCGCATCCCTATCCGACCCTGGTCCGGGACTTCCAGCGCGTCATCGGCCTCGAGGCTCGGGAGCAGATCCTGGAGGTCGAGGGCAGGCTGCCCGACGCCCTGGTCGCCTGCGTCGGAGGCGGCTCGAACGCGATCGGACTCTTCCACCCCTTCGTCGAGGACGACGGAGTCCGGATGATCGGCGTCGAGCCCGGCGGTGAGGGGCTGCAATCGGGCCGTCACGGAGCGACGCTCACCGCGGGCGTCCCCGGGATCTTCCACGGGAAGCGGACGCTCGTGCTCTCGGACGACGACGGTCAGATCTTTCCCGCCCACTCCGTCTCCGCGGGGCTGGATTATCCGGGCGTCGGCCCCGAGCACGCCTACCTCAAGGAGATCGGGCGCGCCGAGTACGAGGTCGTGACCGACGACGAGGCACTCGATGCCTTTCAGCTCCTCTCCAGGACGGAAGGCATCATCCCGGCGCTCGAGACCGCGCACGCCGTCGCACACGTGCTGAAGCTCGCCCCCATGATGGACCGGGACGCGATCCTGATCATCAACCTCTCGGGTCGCGGCGACAAGGACGTGGACGAGGTGCGGTCGATCCTCGCCGGGCGTCAGGGCGGGACGCATTGATGGGACGGATCGGCGAGCGATTCGCGGCGCTCCGCGCGCAGGGGGAGACGGCCTTGATTCCCTTCGTCACCGCGGGCGATCCCGATCTGGAGACGACCGAGGCCCTGGTGCTCGCCATGGCGGAGGCCGGAGCCGACTTGATCGAGATCGGCGTTCCGTTCTCGGATCCGATCGCGGAGGGGCCGACGATCCAGCGATCGAGCGCTCGCGCGCTCGCGCGGGGCACCAGCCTGCGCGGGATCCTGCAGCTCGTGGCGAGGCTGCGCGACCGGGTCGAGCAGCCCCTCGTCCTGATGGGCTATGCGAACCCCATCCACGCGATGGGCGGAGAGGCCTTCGCCAAGGCCGCGGCCGAGGTGGGCGTCGACGGAGTGATCGTTCCCGACCTGACGCCCGAGGACGGCAAGCCCTATCTCGATCCCTGCCGAGCGGCCGGGATCGATCCGATCCTGCTGGCGGCCCCGACGACCTCGCCCGAGCGGCTCGAGAGGCTCGTCCGCGAGACGCGGGGCTTCCTCTACTACGTCTCGCTGCAGGGCGTGACCGGCGCGCGGGGAGAGCTTGCAGGCGGGATCGAGGAGAACGTGCGTCGCGCCCAGGCGCTCGGAGACGTTCCGGTCTGCGTCGGCTTCGGTGTGGGCAGCGCGGCGCAGGCCCGGGAGATCGGACGCTATGCCGACGGTGTGGTCGTGGGCAGCGCCATCGTCGATCGGATCGAGGCGGCGGGCTCTGCCCGATCCGCCGTCGAGGACGTCGCCGGCTTCATCGAAGAGCTGAAGTCCGCCCTGCGGAGCTGAGCGGCCGCTCCGGATCCGTGCCCGGCTCGCGGTCGGATCCGCGGGGTCGCGCGCCGTTCCGGCCGCGTCGGCGTCGGTCGAGAGCCGGCGTCGGTCGAGAGCCGGCGTCGGTCGAGAGTCGGCGTCGAGAGTCGGCGTCGAGAGTCGGCCGTCGGCTTCAGCCCGGGTCGGTCCGCGACGGCTCGCCGCCCAGCGTCCCCCGCGTCAGATGCTTCACCAGGGCGACGACCTGCGCCCGGGTCTCCTCGATCGTTCCGGAGTTGTCGATCACGTGGTCGGCCATGCGACGCTTCTCGTCGATCGGAAGCTGCGCGGCGATGCGTCGCTCCGCCTCCTCCGCCGAGCAGCCGTCCCGGGCCATCGTTCGCTCGATCTGGACCTCGCGGCTGACCCAGACCAGGACGGTCTCGTCGAAATCCATGATCGCGCCACTTCCGCGTCCGCTCTGTCGTCCCTCGAAGAGGAGCGGAATGTCGAGCACGACCAGCGGCGCCCCCGACTCCACGGCCGCCCGGGCCCGCCGCATCATCTCCGCGATCACGGGCGGGTGGACGATGGCGCCCAGCCGCTCGCGCGCGGTCTCGTCTCGAAAGACGATGGCTCCGAGGGCCTCCCGATCGAGGCTCCCGTCCCCCGCGATCACGTCGTCCCCGAAGGCCGCCGCGATGTCCGCGAGCATCGGCTGCCCTGGCGCCTGCTGCTCGTGGACGATGGCGTCGGCGTCGATCGTGGTCGCGCCGAGCTCGGCGAGCATCCGCGTCACGGTGCTCTTGCCCGAGCCGATTCCCCCGGAGAGTCCGATGAGTCGAGTCATGGCGGGAGCATCGCCGACGCGCGTCGCAGTCTCAAGCCGTCTCGAGGCCGGCCGGTCGGTCGGATCCAGCGATCACCACGCAGTTCTTGCCGTTGGCCTTCGCCTGGTAGAGGGCCCGGTCGGCCTCGGCGAAGAACTCCCGGCGGTTGCTCTCGTAGAGCGCCACCCCGAGCGAGATGGTGATGTCGATCGGCTTCATGCTGTCGCCGATGATGAGCCGGGTCGACTCGACCGCCATGCGGACCTTCTCCGCGAGGTGGACGGCTCCGGCCAGGTCGGTGTTGGGCATCAGGATGACGAACTCCTCGCCGCCGTAGCGGGCGATCAGGTCGGACTCGCGCGCGGAGTCGTTCATGATCGCCGCGAGCGCCACCAGGACCTCGTCTCCCGCCGCGTGGCCATGCGTGTCGTTGAGCTGCTTGAAGTCGTCGATGTCGAGCAGGATCATCGAGAGCGGCGCGCTCGTCCGGGAGACCCGCTTGATCTCGCGGGTCAGATGATCCTGGAAGTACCGGTGGTTGTGAAGCTTCGTGAGGCCATCCGTGATCGAGAGCTGCGAGAGGATCTCGTTGGCCCGCTGCAGCTCCTCGTTCTTCTCGGCGAGTCGAAAGCGATCCTCCTCGATCTCCAGCTGGTTGCTCCTCAGCTTCTGCATCATGTCGTTGAAGGTGCGGGTGAGGAGTCCCAGCTCGTCGTCGTTCTCCGGGATCGGGATCTGATGGTCGACCTGCCCCGCCGCGATGCGCTGGGCGCCCTCGGAGAGCGCCTCGATCGGCTGCATGATGGCGAGGGTGATCCGGTAGGCGAGCACGCTGAAGAGCAGGATGATGCAGACGTCGACCATCAGGATCTGGTTCGTGATGGCGATGGCGGGCTCGAAGGCCCGGGCGTGCTCCGCCTCGGCGACCACGTGCCAGCCGGTCCTTCCCAGCGTGGCGAGCGCTCCGACCCGCCGGGTCGCGTCCTCGTCCGTCCGATAGTCGACCAGCTCGTGGCCGTCCGTGTAGAGGAGGGCGGTCATCGGGAGCGTCTCTCCGAGCCTCGCCTCTGCGCGGAGGCCCGAGGCGGCGGCGACCCGTCCTTCGGCGTCCACCAACAGCATGCGGAAGCCACGGAGGCTGCCGGTCGGG
>CAYXLY010000317.1:0-5737 GCA_964466005.1 uncultured Spirochaetaceae bacterium
TCTACTCGACCACCAAGTTCATCGGCGGCCACGGCGTCCACGTCGGCGGTGCGATCGTCGATAGCGCGAACTTCCCCTGGGCCGACGATCCCGAGAAGTGGCCCGAGGTCTGCGCGCCCTCGCCTTCCTACCACGGCGCGGTCTTCGAAGAGGCCCTGCGGCCGATGGGCAACATCGCCTACATCATGCACGTCCGGACCCATTGGCTTCGCGACACCGGCGCGTCCATGAGCCCCTTCGCGGCGTTCCTGACGCTCCAGGGCCTCGAGACGGTCCACCTGAGGATGCCGCGCCACTGCGAGAACGCCCAGAAGGTCGCGGAGTTCCTCGAAGGCCACGAGCTCGTCGAGTGGGTGAACTACCCGGGCCTGCCGAGCCACTCTCATCACGAGTCGGCGAAGAAGTACCTGCCGGACGGTGCGGGGGCGATCCTCGGGTTCGGCATCCGCGGCGGTGAAGAGGCGGGCAAGAAGTTCATCGAGAACGTGAAGCTCGCGAGCCACCTGGCGAACATCGGTGACGCGAAGACATTGGTGATCCATCCGGCGTCGACGACCCACTCCCAGCTCACCGCCGAGGAGCAGGTCGCCGCGGGCGTGAGCCCGGAGTACGTGCGCGTCTCGGTGGGCATCGAGGACGCCGCGGACATCATCGCCGATCTCGATCAGGCACTGCGCGCCAGCGCATAGCAGAGTGGCCGCCGGGAAGCCGTCCGTGAACGACGCGCCGAGCAGCGACGACCAGCGATCGGTGAAGCCCCTGCGCCATGCGCAGACCTGGGTCTGCGGGAAGCCGCTCGCGCTCGAGAGCGGCGGGCAGCTCCCCGACGTGACCGTCTGCTTCGAGACCTGGGGCGAGCTCGACGCCGATCGCGCCAACGCGATCGTGATCTGTCACGCGCTCTCCGGCGACTCCCATGTCGCCCGTCACGACGCCGAGGACGACCCGGGCTGGTGGGATCTGCTGGTGGGCCCAGGCAAGCCGATCGACACCGACCGCTATTTCGTGATCTGCTCGAACGTGCTGGGCGGCTGCCGCGGGACGACCGGCCCGAACTTCCCTTCGCCCGAGACCGGGCGGCCCTACGGCGCCGACTTCCCGATCGTCACCGTGCACGACATGGTCGAGGTCCAGAAGCGACTGCTCGACCATCTGGGCATCGAGCGACTCCTCGCCGTCGTGGGCGGCTCGCTCGGCGGTCTCCAGGTCCTCGACTGGGCGACGGCTCATCCCGAGCGCGTCGGCGCCGCGTTGGTCATCGCCGCCGCCCCCCGCCTCAGCAGCCAGGGCATCGCCTTCGACGTCGTCGGACGCAACGCGATCCGCCACGACCCGCGCTGGAACGGCGGTCAGTACTACGACGGCGAAGCGCCCGAGGCCGGGCTCGCGATCGCCCGCATGCTGGCTCATATCACCTACCTCTCGGACGAGTCGATGCGCGCCAAATTCGATCCGACGCGCCTGCAGCCGAGACAGATCGAGACCGGATTCGAGAGCGTCTTCTCCGTCGGCTCCTACCTCGCTCATCAGGGCGACCGCTTCGTCGAACGCTTCGACGCCAACAGCTACATCACCCTCTCGACGGCGATGGATCTCTTCGATCTGGGCGAGACCCAGGACGAGCTGCAACACGCGCTCGCCCCGGCGCAGTGCCGTTGGCTCTTCCTCTCCTTCTCGACCGACTGGCTCTACCCGCCCGAGGCCTCACGACGGCTGGTCGATGCGCTGATCGCCGATGGGCGGCTGGCGAGCCTCTGCGAGATCGAGAGCAGCGCCGGCCACGACTCCTTCCTGCTCGAAGACGGCATGCGCCGTGGCGCGCCGATCATCGCGTCGTTCCTGGCGGGATCGGCGGGGAGATCGGGGCCGATCCGCGTGCCCGAAGAGCCGCGGAGCGACGAGCCCACCAGCATCTTCTTCGCCCAACGCCTCGACTACGAGATGATCCTGCGACTGGTCCCCGAGCGGGCGAGCATCGTCGACCTCGGCTGCGGCAACGGTGAGCTGCTCTCGATCCTGCGCGACCGCGGCCACGCGCGGCTGCTCGGCATCGAACGCGACGAGGCGGAGGTCGCACTCGGCATCGCACGCGGCCTCGACGTCGTCCATGCGGACCTCGACGAAGGACTCGCGGCGATCCCCGACCGGGGCTTCGACGTCGCTCTGCTCTCCCAGACCTTGCAGTCGATCGTCGACGTCGCCGGGGTCCTCGACGAGATCGTGCGCATCGCCGATCGCGGAATCGTGAGCTTTCCGAACTTCGCCCACGCGCCCATGCGCGAGATGTTCATGCGCGAGGGCCGCCTTCCCAAGGAAGAGGGCCTCTACGCCTACGACTGGCACGACACGCCGAATCGGCGATTCCCGTCGATCCTCGACTTCGAGACGCTCTGCGCCGAGCGAGGCATCCGGATCGAGGAGGCGGTCTACGTCGACTCGCGCAGCGGTGACACCGTGACCGATGACCCCAACCTCGACGCGGACATCGCCGTCGTGGCGATCAGCCGGTAGCCCTGCCGGTCAGGGAGCGCCAGCGGCCGGAGAGCGCTGCCGGGCGGGAAGCGCGACGATCTTCAACGGCAACTTCCTCGACGTCGAGATCGCACCGGATCTCGTCGACATCCAGGGCCGTGACGCGAGGCACTCGAGCGCCGCGATCGCGGGACGCTTCCTCTACGACCCGACGGACGACCGGATCGGGACCCTCCGAATCTCGACAGCTCCGCCGAGACGGTCATCGACTGCCCCGAGCCCGGTCGGGTCGCGATGCTGGTCCCGGGGATCGGTGCGCTCGCGCTGCTCACGCGGCGGCGCGAGCGATGCGCCGACTGATCCACCCGATCACACGTCGTGACATCGTGACCTCGTGACCTCGTGACCTCGTGCGGAGGGTCGCGGCCCAGCGCCCGGGTCATGTCCGGTCTTCCGGCATTGCCCTCGTCGACGGCCGTGGTGGCGATTCCGGAAGACCAGCAGAAGCGAGGAGAACGCCCAATCGCTTCGCTGCCGTCTTGCCCAGGCGCTCCTCGAGGCGCGACGCGATTTCGCGGAGGGCATGGTCACTCGGCGTCTGGACGTCTCGTGAGGCGACGGTCGAGACGGCGTCGTTCTCGATCAGGAGCGAGGCGTGGAGATCTGCGGCGACGCCGACCAGATCGTCGAATCGGCGAGCGCCGAGGATTTCGCGGAAGTCCTGCTCGAGCTCTGCGAGCGCGAGAAGCGAGTCCTGGATCAACGCCTGGCCGCGCCGGGTGAGCACCACGTGGACGGCCCGGCCGTCGTGCTCGTCCGTTTCCCGTCGGACGTATCCGAGGGATTCGAGGCTGCGCACGGTCGCGCTCGTGGCTTGTCGGCTCACGCCCTGTCGTTGCGCCATCTCGGAGACGCCCGCCCCTTCGTGACCGATCAGGGCGATGAGCCGTGCATGGGAGAGCTGGAGGACGTCGTGTCCCCTCGCGCGGGTCGTCTCGCGAAGCTCATCCTCCACGCGACGCGCGATCAGGGGCAGCACACCGATCGACCGACGAGCGACCTCTTCCAGGTCCGGATCCGTCTGCTCGTGCAGGCCCAGGCCGGAGAAGAGCGATGCCGCCGCGGCGATGAAACGGCGGAGTCGATCCTCGCCGATCCGTTCCGCGTAGGACGCCTCGGCCTCGAAGATCATGCGCACCGCATCGTCCACGAGTCGGCGACCGAGTCGGGTCAGGCGGACCTCCTGGGCGCGCGCGCCGTGATCCGCGTCGACCCGCTCGACGTATCCCGCCTCTTCGGCGAGTCGCGCCAGCTTGCTGCAGGCCTGTCGGCTGATCCCGAGTACCTGGGCGAGCTGCGCCAAAGGACGGGGGGCGTGCCAGACGAGGGAGATGAACGGCCCCAGACTGGGCCGTAGCTGGTCGTAGCCCCGCTCGGAATCGAGGCGAAGCGTCACGCGACGGTCGAGGTCCCGGGCGATCCCGAGCAGATGTCGGACCCAGTTGTCTCGGTAGCGCTCGACGTTGGCCACATGCGCAGAGGATCGGGGCGTCGGTCGTGCGGTCGCGGCGGAGCCCATCTCGGCAATGTACTTCGGCCCACTCGATGAGCAACCCTTATTGACAAACTGCTCAATTTGCATTTATCGTGAGCCCCGACCCGCTGTGCTGGAATGCCGAGATCGAGGCAGGCCCCGCGCACGACCCGAGTGAGGATCTACAGCATGTCCCCCATCCTCGAATCGAGTCGCTCCCTCGCAATCGCCATCATCGGCGCCGGTCCCGGCGGACTCTGTATGGGCGTCCGGCTTCGGCAGGCGGGCTTCGAGAACTTCGTGATTCTGGATCGGGCCGAGGGCGTCGGCGGAACCTGGTTTCACAATCGCTACCCCGGTTGCGCGGTCGACCTGCCGTCGTTCCTCTACTCCTTCTCCTTCGAGAAGAAGTACGACTGGCCTCGCCCCTACGCACCCCAGTCGGAGCTCCTCGCCTACATGGAGGGGATCGCGGACAAATACGGCTTGAGGTCCCATTGCCGCTTGGGGAACGGCGTGGTTCGGGCGGAGTGGCAGGAAGACGACGCGAGATGGCGACTCGAGCTCGACTCCGGCGACGTCCACGAAGCCGAGGTCGTCGTCTCCGCTGTCGGGATGTTCAACGACCTCGTCTACCCGGACATCGAGGGGGCCGACGCGTTCGAAGGCGTTTCGTTCCACTCGGCGCGATGGGATTGGGACGTCCCGCTCGAGGGCAAACGGATCGGCGTGATCGGCAGTGCCGCCAGCGCCGTCCAGATCGTTCCGGAGATCGCGAAGGTCGCGAAGCAGGTCCATCTCTTCCAACGCACCGCGAACTGGGTGCTGCCCAAGGAAGACGCGCCCTATACGAAGGAGCAGCTCGACGCCTTCCGCGAGAACCCGCGGCTCCTCGATGCCCAGCGCGACGAGACCTATCGAAGGATCGACGACGGGATGACCTTCGATGACCACGCCCAGCTCGCCGAGATGGAACGGATCGGCCTCGAGGTCCTCGATCAGGTGGAGGATCCGGTCGTCCGCGAGAAGCTCCGCCCCCAGCATCCCTACGGCTGCAAGCGACCGCTGCTCTCCAACGATTTCTTCCCCGCGTTCAATCGCCCGAATCTGGATCTCGTGACGGACTCGATCGAGTGCATCACGAAGTCCGGGATCCGCACGGCGGACGGGCGCGAACGCGAGGTCGACCTGATCGTGTACGCGACGGGATTCTCGGCGACGAAATACCTGTCGGCGCTCGACGTGACCGGACGGAACGGGCGCCACATCGACGAGGCCTGGACTGACGGAGCGCATGCCTATCTCGGCATCACGACCGCCGGCTTCCCGAATCTGTTCATGCTCTACGGTCCGAACACCAACAACGGATCGATTCTCGAGATGATCGAGCACCAGACGAATCACGTGCTTCGCCACGTGGAGCGACTCGCGGCAGGAGATCTTCGCTGGGTCGACGTGAAGCCCGAGGCCCAGGACGCCTACAACCAACGGGTCCAGGAGGCCATCGCGGGCATCGCGGTCTGGAACCACGAGGTCAACGGCTACTACCGATCCGCTTCGGGCCGCGTCGTGACGCAGTGGCCGTTCTCGATGACCGATTACAAGACCATGAGCGAGAAGATCGATCCGGACGCGTTCGACGTAGGGTAGTCCCGAACGCACGACCCGATACCGCGGTACCCCGAGAGAAACGACGCGGCGCAGGCGCTGCACGCATCAGGAAGGAATCCA
>CAYXLY010000318.1:0-5735 GCA_964466005.1 uncultured Spirochaetaceae bacterium
AGTCCTTCACCATGTTCTTGACCTTGGTCTCGAGCGTGCGGCTGATCTCGGTGCGGGCCCGGGAGGTCGCCTTCGTGCGAGCGATCGACATGCTCGAGCCGATCTTCGCGTCGCCGACGCCACAGATCCGGGCGCCGCCGTCGTCGCCCCAGTAGGCGCTGCAGCCCTGGAGAACCCAGCTCGGGGCGCCGGCGAAGTCGTTCGGGAGCTGCTCGTCCGGCGTCGTCGCCGTGTTGGTGGCACAGCCCGCCGTCGCCACGAGGGCCGCCAGGGCAGAGATGCTCAAGAGAAGCCGAATCGTCCGATTCTGGAGATGCATTTCGAGTCTTCCTCCACGGGTCGCAGGCGACGCGTTCGTCGGTCCCACGTACGATGCCTCACACTCCCGAAGGTCCACCTGAAACCTCGAAGCGCCGAGGGATTCCTCCGGCCCGCCAGGCAAGCCCGCCGACCGCTGGGATTAAGTAGCGTATCCACGCGGCGAGGTTTCACCCTGCGGGCCGTTTTTCCGAGGATTCCCCTAGCCTGCCTGGCCCCTCTGCAGGGATCGGCGGGACGGTCTGGAGTCCGATCGGTGTGAGAACCGGAGGAATTCCCTACAGATCCCGTCTCTCGCTTCCGGTCCGGTGCCTGCGCCTACGAACGTCGATGCATCGCGCGTCCGATTCGCGGTTCATCGTTCGAGTCACTGCGGAGGCGCCGCGAGAGCCCGAGCCACGCCTATCACGCGGGTTTGCCGAGCGGGGCTACCGGAGCGAGGGGGAGCCAGAAACGCGAGGCCCAGGGCGGACCGGACACGACGGCACGACACGCGGGCCCTGGGCAGTGCGGCACGAGGCTCGGGGGACGGGCGGCTTCCCGGGTGGCCCTCAGTCGAGGCCGAGACGCGAGGTCAGCCAGTCGAGATCGAGCTTGAGCGGGCTCTCGATGTAGCGATCCGGGTCGTTGGCGAGCTGCTCCAGGTACTCGACCGAGACCTTGCCATCGATCTCCGGGCTCTCCTTGCCGTGCGAGACCACCTCGAAGGCGTTGTTGCGGAAGCGGATCGTGAAGTAGTCGTGGGGCGAGCCCGGATCGTTCTTGTAGACCGCCACGCCGAGCTGACGGTCCTCGAGGACCCGATCCGCCGCGGAGAGGATCTGCTTGAAAGGCATCTCGTCCGAGTGGGCGTCGAGCGCTGCGTTGACGGTGTTGAGTGCGCTGGTGAAGAGTGCGTTCATGTCCTGGGGGCTCATCTGGAAACCTCCGTCTCGGCCTCGCAGGGCCTCGCGGTTGAGTCTGGCTGTCCGGGGCGCGCTCGACGGGCCGGACGCGGCATCCGCCCGCTTCCGATCCGGCCCCCTCCGCGAGCATCGACCCGCACCCTGCCGGACTCGTGTCGCGCTCGCGTAGAGAGCGGTGTGAGCAATCGACATGCCATGACCCGAGCGCGCACTCCGACGCGCACTCCGAAGAGGGGAGCCCGACCGATCGCCACGAAGGCCGAAGAGCGGACGCCCCGGACCGGAGAACGCCCGGCCCATCCGGCAACTTGTAGATTCTTCCGAAGGCGAGCGGGGCAGACCGTCACTGGCCGTGTCGTTTCAGGCACGATCCTTGCGGCTTCGGATGCATCTCGGGAGCCGTCTCGGAATGCGTCGCCGGATGCAGCGACCGAAGGACGGGAGGTCACCGGGCGTCGACAGGAGATCTCGAGATCATCCGCCTGGATCTCGAGCGGATGCGAGGTGGGATGAGACGTCGGACGAGAGTCGGGGAGGGGGGTGGATGGATGCGCGCCGAGCGGGGATCGGGGACGTCGTCCCCCGCTCCGTGATCGAGTCGAAGCGTCCCTCTTCGGACGACCGGGAGGCTCCGACCGGCCGGGAGGCTCTGGCCGACCCCGCCGGCACCCGGACGCGGCGCTTCCTGATCGCCGAGTCGGGATTGCCCAGCTGGGCCAGGGATCGCCCGGAACGGATCCTCTACCGCTCGACCCGCTCCGGGCGCTGGGAGTCCTGGCTGGCCGACCTCCGATCGGGTCGACACCGACGCGTGTCCAGCCTCTCGCGGGCCATCGAGCCCGGTGCCCTCGATCCGAGCGGACGCTGGGTCTGGCTCTTCGAGGATCGCGCCGGGACCGAGCATGGACGCTGGCTGATCCGCGGCTTCGAGGAGGAGGGCTCCTTCCTCTGGACCCCGGATCTGCCCGGGGGCTATGCCGCCGGCCTCGCCCTCGGACGGGATCAGGCCTTCGTGGCGATCACGGGGGAGGACGGCGCGACCACCCTCCATCGTCTGGCCGGGAGGGATGCGCCTCGTCTCCTGCATGCCGAGCACCGCCTCTTCCGCCTCGCAGACCTCGATCCGAGCGAGCAGCGTCTCTGCCTCGCGCGATCGCGGGTCGACTGCGACCTGCATCGCGAGCTGCTCGTGATCGACGACCAGGGCCGCTTCGTGGCCGCCCTCGACGATGGGCCGGGCTTCGACCTCGAGCCGATCGGCTGGTCTCCACGGATCGGGGAGCCGCTGCTCCTGCTGCTGCACGAGCGCGCGGACTTCCGTCGGCCTGCCGTCTGGAACGTGGAGACCGACGAGGTCCGGGAGCTCGTCCCGGACGAGGGCGGCCGCTTCGACATCGAGGCCCGTTGGCTGCCGGATGGCTCGCGGCTTCTCCTCGTCCTCCATACCCCTGGCGGGTCGAGGCTGCAGAGCCTCGACCTCGCGACGGGCCGGACGCGATCGCTCGCCGCCCCCGGACTGTCCCCCGACGCAGAGATCCTCGATGCAACCGTGCGGCCGGACGGGGAGATCTGGCTCGAGTGGTCGACGCCCGGAATGCCGCGTCACGCCTCGACGCTCGAAGGTCCGCTCGTGTCGCCGGAGAATCCCCCGCCGGCCCCCGAGTCGAGGACGCGGCGGGTTCAGGCAGGCCAAGTCCCCGCTCTGATGACCTGGAGCGGAGCGGAGCCCCGCCACCGCCCCCTCGTCGTGCGGCTCCACGGGGGACCCGCCGAGCAGAGTCGACCGACCTGGTCTCCGGAGACCGAGAGCTGGAGCACGCTGGGCTTCGTGGTGCTCCAGCCCGACTATCGGGGCAGCCAGGGCTCCGGCCGACTCTGGCGCGAGGCGCAGCGAGCGGATCCCGCCTGGACGGAGCTGGCCGATCTTCGCGCGACGCTGCGCTGGGCCGTGCAAGAGGGCATCGCCGACCCGAGCCGGACCCTTCTCGACGGTCGGTCGTGGGGCGGCTACCTGACCTTGCTGGCCCTCGGCGTCGACCCGGGATCCTGGTCGCTGGGCATCGCCGAGCTTCCCATGGCCGACCCGATCGCCCTCTATCCGGACGCGATGCCGGCGATCCGCCGCATGGATGCCGCCATCTTCGGCGGGACGCCCCGGGAGCGACCGTGGACGATCTGGTCGCGATCGCCGATGACCTGGGCGCCGCGGATCGAGGCGCCCATCCTGCTCATCGAGAGCAGTCGGGATCCCCGCTGCCCGCCCGCCCAGATCGAGCGGTTCCGCGCGAGAATGGAGAGCCTGGGAAAGGCGGTGGAGGGGGCACGGATCGAAGGAGGGCATGGGCCGCCCTCCTCGCTCGAGCGACGCGATCTCTTCCTGCGCCGGCTCGAGTTCGTCCGGCGCTGGCTGCCCCAGGCCCTGCCGGCGAGCCCGGAATCCTGAGCCACGAGCGCCGTCCCGTTCTGCGCCGGTCTCCATTCACCTCTGGCCGTCTCCGTCGGATCCAGCGCTCGCCGTCTCTCCATCGGGCCGGGCTTCGGGCCGGACGTCCGCGGCGTGGAGTCTCGGCGGGAGAGGCGGGAGAGGCGAATCGAGCAGCGAGGCCAGCGGCTCCGCCAGACGCTGCGAGAGCTCGGCCGGCCAGACCAGCGAGCCGTTCGGGCAGGCTCGGCGCCCGGATCGCGCCGCCTCGAGAGCGGTCGGCGGAATCCAGGCCAGGACGGCCGACTCGAAGCCGGGGCGGCCCGATCGAAGGGGCCGCGCGATCGCGGAGATCCAGAGTCCGAGCGGAGGTCGATCGGAGACGTCGAAGAGGCCTCGACTCGCGATCTCGGCCTCCCCGGTCTCGAGCGAGAGACCGGGTCGATGGACGAGCCAAGCGCCCCGCGGCGCGAGGTCGGCGGAGACCGGCCCGCTCGAGGCGCCTCCCGCGTCCCCCGACGTCGCGCTCGTCAGTCCGAGCAGCGCGGCCCGCTCGGACTCGATCTCCGTGAGCAGCCCCTGCAGACCGGCGAACGAGGGCGCCTCCTCGAGCTCCTCGAGAGCGGCCTCGTATCGCCCGTCCCGCCCCACATGCGACCAGCCCGCCCCCAGCCGCATCACGCCTCGCAATCGCTCCTGGAGCTGTCGCCAGGACTCGCCGACCAGGGGCGCGAAGGCTCGAGGCTCCTCTCGCGGACCGGGGAGCAGGTTCACCAGGCCGGATCCTCCCTCGGGCGATGCGCGATGCGCCGATGCAGGTTGCGCCGATGCGCTGCCCCTGAGCTCAGAAGTCCTCGTAGTCGTCGAAGAGCCGATCCATCTCCTGCACGGACTCGTCCGCTCGCTCCATCAGCTTCTGGAACCCCTCCCGGGCGTAGAGCAGCGCCTCGTCGAGATCGACCTCCGGATTCGGGACTCCGTACATCGTCTCGCCATCGGGCCCCTCGAACTCCCTCGGCTCCTCGTCCCGCGACGGCGGCGGCGGCTCTTCGCGCCGCCTCTCCGGCTCGCTCCGCACGACCGGCGGCGTCGGCTCGCGCTGGGACTCGCGCTCGGCTCGCTCGCCAGACGGAGGCGGTGCAGACGGCTCCGGCCTGGATGGCGCGGGCTCGGGCACCGGCTCCGCCCTCGGCGCGGGCTGCGCGGGCGCGGAGTCGGCGGCGGAGCGCGAGATGGCGGCGACCCGCGTCACGCCCTGTCGATTCACCCAGTCGAGGGCGAGCCGACTCCGCAGCGAGTAGTTCAGTCCCTCGAGAGGCAGACCCTGATCGTTGACGCGGCGCACGAACGTATTCACTCCGACCAGACGCGCATGCTCGTCGAGCAGCGGTCCTCCGGAGTTGCCGGGGTTGATGGCCGTGTCGGTCTGGAAGATGTCCCGGGCCTGATCCCGACGCTTGCTCGAGACCGTCCCCGTGGTGAGCGTCCACAGACCCCCGCCCCCCGGATGACCGATGGCCGCCACGGGCTCCCCGATGTCGACCTCCTCGGAGTTCCCGACCTCGATCGGCCTCAGCCCGGACGGCGGCTCCTTCACCCGCAGCAGCGCCAGATCGAGCTTCGCGTCCCGCGCGACGACGTCGACCAGATAGGGCTCGGCCAGATCCTTGCGGTTGTCTCCCGAGATCGGGTTCGGCTTGAAGTAGACGACCAGGTTCGGAAAGAGGTCCTCGGTCTCCGCGTTCGCGATGACGTGGTTGTTCGTGAGGACCAGCCCGTCCCGCGAGATGATGGAGCCCGTTCCGGAGCTCCCGCGACCGGCGTCGTCGAATCCGAAGATCAACACGACGGATCCCGAAGTGTTGCGGTAGACCTCCGCCGGAGAGAACGCCTGCGCGTCCCCACCCCAGAGGCTCCCGAAGAGCACCGCCAGACCCAGCCCGAGCCCAGCCCCGAGCCCGAGCGTCCGCCTGCTTCGCCCCCGCCGTTCCTGCATGATCTCGAAATGCATTCCTTCACCTCGTCGTGATGCCGTCCAGCCCCGCTACGGAGCCGAAGCAGGCGGACGCTCGGGCTCGGGGCTGGGCTCG
>CAYXLY010000319.1:0-5711 GCA_964466005.1 uncultured Spirochaetaceae bacterium
CCGATCCTATTGGCGGGGCGACCAGGGGAAGGTGCCGGAGATGGCTTCGCGGATGACCGGATCGAGCGAGATCTTCGATCGCAGCGGACGTCGCCCCTGGTCGAGCACGAATTTCGTGACGGCACACGACGGATTCACCCTCCATGATCTCGTGAGCTACGAGCACAAGCACAACGAGGCCAATGGCGAGGACAATCGGGACGGCTCGGACCACAATCTCAGCTGGAATTGCGGCGTGGAGGGTCCGACCCACGATCCGGTGATCGCTGCCTTGCGCGAGCGGCAGAAGCGCAACCTGCTCGCGACCCTGCTCCTCTCGCAGGGGATCCCCATGCTCCTGGCAGGGGACGAGATCGGCCGGACCCAGCACGGCAACAACAATGCGTATTGCCAGGACAACGAGATTGGATGGATCGACTGGACCTCGGTCGACGAGAACGGACGAGCTCTCTTCGACTTCGTTTCGCGCCTCGTCCGATTCCGACGCGAGCATATCGTCTTCCATCGACATCGATTCTTCCTGGGCGCCCGAAAGGGCCGGTCCGGGGTCAAGGACATCACCTGGCTCCTGCCCGACGGAACCGAGCGGGAAGAGGGCGACTGGACCGATCCCGAAGACCGATGCCTGGCCTTCGCCCTCTCCGGTGAGGCGCACGACTACCATCTCACCGCGGCCGGTGAGCCCGAGCCGGACGAGACCTTCCTCGTGATCGCGTGGGCGGGATCCTCGCCGATGTCCTTCGTGCTGCCCGGTCCGCCCTGGGGGCGCTTCTGGCAGCCGGTGCTGGACACGGTCTCGGGATTTCTCGACGGAGCGCCTCATCGCGAGGCAGGCAAGCCCGTCACCCTCGAGGCGCACTCGCTGGCGATCTTCGTCCGGCGCGAGGGGGCCTCGCCCGAGTCCCCGACGCCACCGACGCCACCGACGCCACCGACACCCCCGACGAGTCACGAGGGGTCTCGGGGTTGAACCGATCCAGCACGAGCCTCGTGGACGAAGCCCGTCGATGCCTGGACGTCGAGCGTCTGGCCTTCTCGATCCACGACGCGAGCTTTCCTGCGGACGGATTCGACCTCGGACGCGGAAGCCCCTACTCGATGGCCGCGCTCCTGCTGGCGGAGTTCCTGTCGGAGCTGGGCTTCGACGTCCTGCAGGTCGGTCCCCAGGGCGAGATCTCGCCGCGGAACCCGTCTCCCTATGACGCGGCGGCCTTCTCGCGGAGCACGCTCTCGATCGATCCTGCCGCTCTGCTCGAGAAGGACGCAGGCGCCTCACTCGAGCGGGAAGAGCTGCTGCAGGAGCTCGAGGCGCGGCCCCCGGCGAGCTCCGTGCGCGCCGATCACGAGTTCGCCTGGGCAGCTCAGAGAAGGTTGCTCATGCGCGCCTTCCGGCGCTGTCGGGAGGGCGCGACCCCGGAGCGCGTGGCGCTCGAGGCCCGAATCGACGCCTTCGCTCGGAGGCATCGGGACTGGATCGATCGGGACGGGGTCTACGATGCGCTCTCGGCGCTGCATGGGGGGAGCGGCTTTCGCGACTGGCCGGAGATCGATCGGCGGCTGCCGAGCCCCCGGCCCGACGAACGAGAGCGCTTCGGTCGTCGATGGCAGGAGATCGAGACGCGTTTCGCGGAAGAGATCGCCTTCCACCGGTTCTGTCAGTATCTGGCACATTCCCAGCACGAAGTCTTTCGTCGGCGAATCGCGCCGCTCGGAATGCAGATCTACGGGGATCTGCAGATCGGTCTCGCGGATCGGGACGTCTGGGCCTTCGAGCCGGTCTTCCTGGACGGCTATCGGCTCGGAGCACCACCGAGCCGCACCAACCCGGCCGGTCAGCCCTGGGGATACCCGGTCTTCGACCCCGACGAGTACCGGGATGGCGGGACGTCCGGCGCCGTCCTCCGCTTCCTGCGCAGGAGGCTCGATCTCGTCTTCGATGCCTACGACGGACTCCGCATCGATCATCCCCACGGCCTCGTCTGTCCATGGGTCTATCGGGTGGATCGAGGGGATCCCCAGGCCGCGGTTCCGCAGGGAGCACGCCTCTTCTCGGCGTCGGGCGTCCCGGGTCATTCGGCCATCGCGCGGCACGACATCGCGCGGCCGGATCAGATCGACCGCGACCAGGATCCCTGGGCCGACCGATGGGTTCGTGATCTCGATCCCGAGCAGGTCGATCGGTACGAGATCCTCTTCGACGAGGTGGTGGCGGCATCGAAGCGGTCCGGGGCTGGCGCGGAAGCGATTCTCTGCGAGGTCTTGAGCACCCTGCCGTTTCCGCTCGAGCGGGTGATGGATCGCTTCGGACTCGGCCGATTCCGGGTGACGAGCAAGCTCGATCCGAGTGATCCCGAGGATCCCTATCGGATCGAGGCGGCCCAGCCCCCCGATTGGCTGATGATCGGAACGCACGACACGCCCTCGATCTGGGCGCTGCTCTCGACCTGGGACGAGCCGAAACGGAGAGCCCGGGCCGAGCACGCGGCGGAGCGGCTGGAGCTCGATCCGAGTCGACGCGCTCGCTTCGCGGAGACGCTCGTTCGCGAGCCCGGCCTGCTCGCCCAGGCCATGCTGGCCGAGATCTTCACCTGTCCCGCGCGGAACGTGATGATCTTCTTCAGCGATCTCCTCGGGATCGGCGAGGCCTACAACCAGCCGGGGACCGTCTCCTCGGAGAACTGGAGCCTGCGGGTCCCTCCCGACTTCCGGTCGCTCTACCGGGAGCGGATCGGTCGACATCGCGCACTCGACATCCGCCTCGCCCTGGCCCTGGCGCTCCAGGCGAAGCCCGAGGCGCCCCGCGATCTCGCTCACGCCCTCTTCGAAGAGGTGAGGCGGGAGGCCCCGGTCCCCGATGCCCTCGTGGCGGAGCGGGCATGAGCGCGCGGGCCACCGAGTCCTTGCGACGCCGGGCCGAGGCCGCGGGGCTGGCGACCGAGTACGAGCCCGCCGGTGGCGGCGCCCCCGAGCCCATCTCTCCCGAGGCCCTGGCCGAGGTGCTCGATCTGCTCGAGGCCCAGGCGCCGGCGGACGCCGAGTCCGCTCGCGAGACGAGTCGGCGATTCCGATCGGGGGAGAGCTGCCTCTCGGTGGGAGAGGCGACCGGACGGGATCGGGTCTGGGGAATCTGGACCCATCTCTACGGTCTCCGGAGCGATCGCGGCTTCGGAATCGGGAACCTCGGCGACCTGCGACGCCTCGTGCAGTGGGCGGGCGAGCGGGGAGCGGACTTCGTCGGTCTGAATCCGCTCCATGCCCTACCTGCCCGTGGCCGGGACGTGAGCCCCTACTCTCCGGTCACCCGGCTCTTTCGGGATCCCCTCTACCTCGACCTGACCGAGACGCCCGAGTGGGAGGAGAGCCACGAGGCCCGAAGGCTCTTCGAGGAGGGCGAGTCGGGACACGAGCGCGAGCGCCTCGTCGCCGCCGATCGAATCGACTACGAACGAGCCGACGCGCTCCGTCGGCCGATCGTCGAGGCGCTCTGGCGTCGCTTCCAGACGCGACATCGGGAGCCGCGCGACGAGCGGGGCAGAGCGTTCGAGCAGTTCGTGAGAGACGGAGGCGAGACGCTCACGGACTTCGCCACGTTTCGCGTGCTCGAGGAGCAGATGATCCGCAGCGACCGTCCCCGGGACCATCGACGATGGCCGGCCGAGTATCGCAGCCCCCGGGCAGAGGCGGTTCGAAGGCTTCGCGAGCGCGAGTCCGATGCCGTGGGTCGGGTCCTCTGGGAGCTCTTCGAGCTGGATCGGCAGCTGGCCCGGGTGGACCACGAGGCGCGGGCGGCCGGACTCTCCCTCGGGCTCTATCAGGACCTGGCCCTGGGATGCGATCCCGGCGGCTTCGATCTCTGGGCCTTTCCCGACGGCTTCGTCGAGGGTGTCACGCTGGGTGCTCCGCCGGACGATTATGCGGCGAGCGGACAGGACTGGGGATTGCCGCCGCTTCATCCCTGGAACATCGGCGCTTCGGACTTCGCCTTCTTTCGACGCGTGCTGCGCGCGGCGCTCGCGCATGCCGGCATGCTCCGCATCGACCATGCTCTGGGGCTCCTGCGACAGTGGTGGGTCCCGGAGGATCGATCCGCGACCGAAGGCGTCTACGTTCGATTTCCGGCCTCGGCCCTGCTGTCCGTGATCGCCGAGGAGAGTCGTCGCGCGGGCGCCGTGATCGTGGGAGAGGATCTGGGAACGGTTCCTCGCGGATTCGGAGCCCTGCTCGCTCGACACGGCGCGCTCTCCTGCAGCGTCCTGCTCTTCGAGCGGGATCGAAGCGGAGGATTCCGACCGGCCTCGGCCTACTCTCCCCGAGCGCTCTCGACGGCCAACACCCACGACCATCCCCCCCTCGCCGGTTGGTGGTCCGGGCGCGATCTCGAGCGGCGCGGCGAGCTCGGGGAGCTCGATGCAGAGGCGCTCTCCGCTGCCCGCCTGAGCCGCGAAGCGGATCGCAGCGCCCTCGTGCATCGTCTGACTCGAGAAGGGGCGCTCGCGAAGGCGGACGACGCGGAGGACCCGGTCTCGCTCTGTGCGGCCGTCCACCGCTTCCTCTGCGCGACGCCTTCGGCGCTCGTCGGTCTCTCCCTCGACGATCTCGCGGGTGAGGAGGAGCCCGTGAACATCCCGGGCGTTCCGATCTCGCGCTTTCCCGCGTGGCAGAGAAGGATGAGTCGACCCCTGGACGACCTGCTGAGTGATCCTCGGCTCGACCGCGCGCTGGGAGAGGCCAGCCGTTCGAGGCCCAGGAGCCCACTCGGCGTGGCCCCACTCGGCGTGGCGAAGGGGGACCCGAATCCATCGGACCCCGGCACGAGAGGATGACGGGGCTGGAGCGCGCGAGTCCGTCTGCTCGCGCTTCCCGCCTGGCGGCCATGCTCTCGTCTCGTCTCGTCTCGTCTCGTCTCGTCCGCTCCGCTCTCGCCCGCCCTATCGACTTCCTTGCAGGCTCGTCTCTCGTCGGGATCGCAGGACCTCGGCGGCCTCGCGTGCGATGAGCGGCTCTTCCTCGGTCTCGAAGACGTAGACGCCTCGGAATCCGGACTTCGAGATGCGGCCCGAACGGACGTCGTGATTCCGTTGGGAGTCGAGCGTGACGTCCCACGCCCGCAGACCGGCGGCGATCCGTCTCCGGATCTCGGTCGAGTGGGTCCCGACGCCGCCGCCGAAGATCAGGCTCCCGCGACCTCCGAGCAGCGTGAGATAGGCCCCGATCGTGGCCACGATCCGACGGACGTAGAGGCCCAGCGCGACCGCTGCGCGATGCTCGCCAGCGGCCTCGGCCTCCAGGAGGTCGCGGACGTCGGAGGATCCGGCCAGTCCGAGCAGGCCCGAATGGTGATTCAGGAGCTTCTCGACCTCGTCGGCGGAGTAGCCATTGCGGAGCAGCGCGAGCACGATGGAGGGATCGCAGTCGCCGGACCGGGTTCCCATCGGCAGGCCTTCGAGCGGAGAGAACCCCATCGACGTCTCGATGGAGCGTCCGTTCTCGATCGCGCAGGCCGAGCAGCCCGAGCCCAGCTGAAGCGTGACGGCATGGACCGAGCGGGGATCGCACTCCTCCAACCGGACCAACGACTCGAGCAGGGAGGCATGAGCGAGGCCGTGAAAGCCGTACCGATAGAGACCGAGCTGCTCGGCCAGATCCCAGGGCAGGGCGTAGAGTCGAGCGCTCGGAGAGTGATCGGCATGGAAGGCCGTGTCGAAGACGGC
>CAYXLY010000320.1:0-5686 GCA_964466005.1 uncultured Spirochaetaceae bacterium
CGTGACGTGGTCGAGCACGCTGCGATCGTGGCTGATGAGCAGGAGGGCACCCGGGAAACGGTCTCGCAGATGCTCCTCCAGCCACTCGATCGTATCGAGGTCGAGATGATTGGTCGGCTCGTCGAGGATCGCGAGGTCGGGCTCGGAGACGAGGAGCTTCGCGAGCGCGACGCGGCGGGCCTCGCCGCCGCTCAGCGTCTCGACCGAGCGACCGGCGTCGACGAGCCCGAGATGGCCCACGATGGCCTCGGCCTCGTGCTCGCGCTCCCAGCCTCCGAGTCGCTCGAGCGCCTCGCCGACCTCGGCCTGCTCCGCGGCGAGCCGTTCGAGGGCCGCCGACCCGGTCTCGCGCGACAGCGACTCCGTCAGCGCATCGAAGCGGCTCCGCATGGCGTTCCACTCCGCCAGGCTCTCGAGCACGACGTCCCGGATCGTGCGCCCCGGCTCGAGGCGGGGCTCCTGGGGCAGGTAGCCGACCCGGGCGCCGCGCCGCCGGGCGATGCGGCCGCTGTCGGGCTCCTCGAGCCCGGCCAGCACGCGGCCCAGGGTGCTCTTGCCCGCGCCGTTGCGGCCGACGAGGCCGACGCGCTCGCTTCGCCGGAGGGTGAGCGTGACGTCCCGGAGCAGGACCCGATTCCCGACGTTCTTGCAGAGATCCGTGGCATCGAGAACCGGCATGGCGCAAGGGTCGCGCAGCTCGGCCGAAAGGGCCCGTCCGTCCCTCTTTGCCTCGGGCGGGCGGCGAGCCTAGGGTCCGCGTCATGAAGCCGGGAGCACAGATCCGGGTCCTCTTCGACGGAGAATGTCCTCTCTGCCGGCGGGAGATCACGATGCTCGAGCGGATCGACGGAGGGCGCGGGAGGCTCGACTTCGAGGACATCTCGGGATCCGACTTCGACGCGAGCCGCTACGGCCTCGAGACCCGCGCCGTCCACGAACGGATCCACGGCATCCTGCCGGACGGATCCGTCGTGGAGGGCGTCGAGGTCTTCCGCCGCGCCTACGGGGCGATCGGGCTCGGCTGGCTGGTGGCGCCGACGCGCTGGCCCGGGATCCGGCAGGTCACCGACGCGCTCTACCGTTGGTTCGCGCGCAACCGCCTCCGGTGGACGGGGCGCCGTCTCGAGTGCGATGGGGATCGCTGCCGAGCCGTACCTCTTCACGAGGAGGGGTGAGGCACACGAGGAGGGGTGAGGCGCGTCACGAGGAGGGGTGAGGCGCGCGGACACCGCCGCGGCGCCGCGGTGAGCCGAGGTCCGCCGAGCCACGCGGATCGCTGAGCCGCGCCGGCGGGCGGGCGGTCCGGGCGGGAGAGCCTTCGCGAGCCCCTCAGAGCTTCGAGATCAGCTCGTCGCCCAGCTTCTCGAGACCCGCGCGGAGCTCATCCGGGGTGAAGCCCGGGGGACCCGTCACGAAGCGCGAGACGCCGAGGTCCTCGAGGCGCTTGACCTCGTCGACGGTCGGGATGCCGCCGGTCGTGATCTCGATCTCGCTCGGCTCGCGTCCATGGCGGATGCAGGCCGCCTTGAGCTCGACGAGGCATTGCTCGAGCTTGTCCGAGCGGGCGGGGAAGAAGCCGTCTCCCAGGCGTGCGGCCCGCCGGGCGGCCGCTTTGGTATGCCCCCCGATCACGATCGGCACGCGTCCCGCCACCGGCTTCGGGTTCGACTCGACGGTCGGCCACGAGTAGTAGTCGCCCTCGTGCGCCGAGGGCCCCGGCTTCCAGAGCTCGCGCAGCGCACCGATCGACTCGTCGGTGATCGACGCCCGTCGCTCGAAGGGCACGCCGAGCGCCTTGAACTCCTCCTCCAGCCAGCCGACCCCGACGCCCAGCATGAATCGACCGCCCGACAGCACGTCGAGCGTGGCGGCCTCCTTGGCGATGTAGAAGGGGTGGCGCTGGGGCAGGATGACGATGCCCGTCGCCAGCCGGATCGTGCTCGTGACCGCCGCGGCGTAGGAGAGCCAGACGAAGGGGTCGGGGATCGGCGCCTGCTCGGGGCCGGGCATCCTCCCGTCCTGGCTGTACGGATACCTCGACTCGTAGCCCTTGGGCACCACGACGTGCTCCACGGTCCAGAGCGACTCCATCCCGACCTCCTCGGCGGTCCGAGCGAGATGGGTGAGGCCTTCGGGCTGACCGAAGGGGCCGACGTTCGCGAAGATGAGGCCGAACTTCATGGGAGCGGGATTCCTTTGCGTGGATCGTCTTCGTCGTCGGTCGATCGTCGTCGGTCGAGGCGCCGTACGGGCAGTCGCTTCCTCGATTCACGGTCGGGCGATGCGGAGGGCCGGAGCCCCCGACGCGCGCGACCGATCTCAGGCTCCGGGCTTGCCGGGGGTGAAGGCGCAGGGCATGCGCTTGATGCCGTGGATGAAGTTCGACTGGAGTCGCTCGGGCGGTCCCGTGATCTCGAGGTCGGGGAGGCGCCGGAAGATCCGCTCGAACATCACGCGAATCTCACGCCGCGCCAGGTTCGCGCCGAGGCAATAATGCGGGCCGGGGCCGCCGAAGCCCACGTGCTCGTTGGGGCGCCGGGTCACGTCGAAGCGATGGGGCTCGTCGAAGACCGCCTCGTCCCGGTTGCCCGAGCAGTACCAGAGGACGACCTTGTCGCCCTCCTTCATGGCCTGGCCGCCCAGCTCCGTATCCTGGGTGCAGGTCCGACGCATGTGGATCACGGGCGTGGCCCATCGCACGATCTCGTCGACCGCCGTCGGCGCGACGCCTTCGAAGTCCGACTGCCACTTGCGCCGCTCTTCGGGATGGTCGCAGAGCGCCTTCATGCCGTGGCTGATGGCGTTGCGCGTGGTCTCGTTGCCTGCGACCACGAGCAGCACGAAGAAGGAGGCCAGCTCCTCGCTCGTCATCGCGCCATCCTCGAGGTCCGCGTTCAGGATGGCCGTGGTGAGGTCGTCGCGCGGGGTCTCGCGCCTGTCGGCGGCCATCTCGTTCATCAGGGCCGCCAGCTCGGCGCCGGCTCCGAGCGCCGCCGAGATGATGTCGCCGCCCTCGCCGACGAACTCCGGGTCTCCCAGGCCGAGGATCACGTTGGTCTTCTCGAAGACCATCCGGGTCTGGCTCTCGGGAATCCCCATCATGTCGACGATGATCTCGAGGGGCAGGGGCGCCGCGATGTCGGCTACGAAGTCGCACTCGCCGCGCTCGATCACGCGGTCGATGATGGCGTCGGCGCGGCTCGCGACGCTCGCATCGAGTCGACCGAGGGCGCGGGGCGTGAAGCCGCGGGAGACGATCCGGCGCTGGCGGCCGTGACGGGGGTCGTCCATGTTGATGAGCCCCCCGAAGAACTCGCTGAACTCCTGGGGCAGGTCCGCGATCGAGGTCGCGCCGCGCCCCGAGCAGAAGATCTCGGGCGTCCGACTCGCCGTCAGGATGTCGGCATGCCGCGTGAGGCACCAGTACCCGGGCCCCGCCGGAATCGGGACTCCCGGCAGGTCCCGCTCCTTCATGAAGGGAACGGGGTCCTCTTCTCTCAGAGTGGCGAAGGCGCCCTCGCGCTCCTCGAGCGGACGGGACCAGAATCCGGGCTCGGCGAGGTCGATCTCGGAGACCGGAAGAATCTTTCGGATCTGCATCGACTCCCTCTCCCCGTCCTCCCGGGGCCGCGGGGCGGAACGTAAGTCAGCCCTCCAGAGCGTCAAGATCCCGCCACTCCCCGGTCTGCGACGCGCGGTCCGTGTAGACTCCGGGATCGTCCTGCGCCGCCATCGAGGAGCCGAAGCATGATCGAGTGGAGTGAGTCCCAGCAGATGATTCGAGACGCCGTCAGGCGCTTCATCGAGCACGAGGTCGTCCCGAACGTCGAGCAGCTCGAGCACGGCGACCTGCCTCCCTACGAAATCCTCCGGAAGATGTACGCCACCTTCGGGATGGACGAGATGGCGCGACAGCGCTTCCGCAAGCAGATCGAGGCCGAGAAGAGCGGCGAGGTCCGCAAGAAGAAGAGCACGGGCGGGGACCCGGAGGCGCGAGCGGATCAGGCCGCCGCGACCCTGATCCCGATCATCGAGCTCTGCCGGCATTGCCCGGGCATGGTCACGGCGATGGGCGTGAGCGTCGGGCTCACCGCGTCCGCCATCCTCTCGAAGGGCACGACCGAGCAGAAGGAGCGCTGGGCCCTGGATCTCCTGACGCTCGAGAAGGTCGGGGCCTGGGCCATCACGGAGCCGGGCTCGGGCTCCGACGCCTTCGGCGGCATGCGTTCCTCCGCTCGACGCGAGGGCGACGAGTTCGTCCTGAACGGCTCGAAGACCTTCATCACGAATGGCCCCCACGCCGACACCACCGTCTTCATCTGCAAGCTCGAGGAGGAGGGCGTCGATCTGCGGGACCGCAAGATCCTGAACTTCGTCCTCGACCGGGGCCTGCCCGGCTTCGAGCAGACGCCGCCGCTGCGCAAGATGGGCATGCACTCCTCGCCGACGGGCGAGCTCTTCCTGAAGGACGTCCGGGTCGGAATGGATCGTCTGCTCGGGGGCGAGAAGGCACTCGAGAAGAAGGAGGGGGGGCGCGAAGGCGCCAAGGACACCTTCCAGACGGAGCGGTCCGGCGTCGCCGCGATGGCCCTCGGAATCGTCGATCGCTGCCTCGAGCTCTCGCTCGCCTACGCGCGCGAGCGGGTGCAGTTCGGACAGCCGATCGGGGAGTACCAGCTCATCCAGGACAAGCTCGCGCGGATGGAGGTCGCTCGCATGAACCTCCAGAACCTCGTCTTCCGCACGATCGAGCTCTCCGCGAGCGGACGGAGCATGAGCTTTGCCGAGGCCTCCGCGATGAAGCTCTACGCCGCGCGCGCCGCCGTCGAGGTCGCGATGGAGGCCGTCCAGGTCTACGGCGGGAACGGCTACATGTCGGAGTACGTCGTCGAGCAGCTCGCCCGGGACTCGAAGGTCCTGCAGATCTATGCGGGCACCGACGAGATCCAGATCCGGGCCATCGCGCGCGATCTGCTCCGCGGCTGAGCGCGCAGAGCCCGCGCGAGGGCGGACACGCGATCCCGGAGCGATTACGACCGGGCGCGGGTCTGGAGCGCGTTCGGATCCGACGACCGCTTCAGTCCGCTCGCCGAGAGAGCCGTCTGCAGCTCTTCCAGGCAGCCCGAGCAGAGCGCATGGCTGGTCGCCATGCCCGTTCCCGTGAGCGCTCGAAGCACCGTTCCGCACCAGGCACACGTCTTGCCCATGATCCACCTCCTCGAATCCCGACGAGATTCATGCGCGAGCGCCGCTCGCGATCCAGAGGCAATGCAGCTCTCATGCCGAGGGCTCGGGCTCTCATGCCGAGGGCGCGGGATCGATCCGGTCGGGTCAGGGAGCGGATGCGCGCGCCGCCGGGCCCACGGCGGGCTCGCCTGCGCCCGTGCGCGGGGCATCCACTGTCCAGCTTTCGATCACGCTGGGCACGCGCGGATCCACACGAGCTTGCACTGGGGAGGCTCGGGAGAGCTCCGGGGAGGAAGGGAGAGATGGGGAGAAGCGGATCGCTCCGGAGTCGGGAGCGGGGCTCAGCCTTCGACGGGGACGGCGAGATCGATGAAGCTCGTCGCCCCGCCCTTCTCGTAGTCGCGCTCGACCGTCCGGGCGACCACCTGCTTCACGTTGGAGCGACAGCCCCCGCAGCGCATGCCCGCGCCGGTTGCCTGGGCGATCTCACGAGCCGACC
>CAYXLY010000321.1:0-5677 GCA_964466005.1 uncultured Spirochaetaceae bacterium
GCGTCCGACGCGTCGGTGCGAAGATGCGAACGACCGTCCAGCTGATCGAGGCCGAGACCGGCGGCCATCTCTGGGCCAGGAAATACGATCGGCCCTACACCGACATGTTCGACGTCCAGGACGAGGTCGTGAGCGACATCGCGGGCGCGCTCTCGCTCCAGATCACCCAGGCCGAGGTCTCACGCAATCGCGGCGAGCCGCCGTCGAGCCTCGGAGCCTGGGAGCTGGTCCAGCGGGCGGCGCGCTCGAGCTTCCACGAGACGCCCTCCCTTCAGAGATCACGGGAGGTGCTCGATCTGCTCGAGCGCGCCGTGGAGCTCGACAGTGGATACGCCTATGCGCGAGCCGCCTACTCGTGGATGCTCTTCTCGGCCGCGATCAATGGCTGGGCGGAGGATCCCGCTGCGACCCTGCGGGCCGGAGAGGCGCAGCTCTCCGCTGCGCTCGACCTCGACACCTCGGATCCGTTGACGCAGTACTACGTCGGCGCCGCCTATCTCTACACCGCTCGAAACGAGAAGGCGGTCCGCTTTCTCGATCAGTCGCTCGCGAGCAATCCGCACCAGCCCGACGCGTTGGCCCATCTGGGCCTCGCCTGGGGCTACCTCGCCCGGTTCGAGCGCGCCCATGCGTGCTTCGACCAGGCCGATCGAATGGCGTCCCTGCGAGAGACCACCGGCATCTACGGCTGGTATCGTGGCATCGTCCTCGGCCTCGAAGGGCGCTACGACGAGGTGGTCCCGATCGTTCGTCGGTTCCTCGAGCACTACCCACGCTACGCCACCGCTCGCTGCACGCTTGGCATCGCCTACGAGATGACGGGCGAGCCGGAGCGGGCCCGGACCGCCATCGAACGCGCGAGCGAGCTCGACCCGGGACTGAACGTGGACGGCATCGCGCTCAATCTCTCCACCCACCCCGATCCCGAGAAGGGTCGGGAGCGCGAGGCCATCCTACGCCGCTACTGGCCCGGCGATCGCTCGGGTGCGGTTGCGGATCGGGCCGATGGCGGCCCGGTCTGCTAGGTATCCGGGAGCCGTTCGGGAGGATCCTCGATGTCGTCGTGCCCCATGCTCCGGGTCCTCCCCGCCTCGACGCAGACGCGACGAACGGCGCGACACCGGAGCCTCCTCGCCCACGGCGCAGGCGCCCCGATCGTCGTCGCCTCGTTGCTGGCCTTCGCGACCGGCACGGCATCGGCCGTCGTGCTCGACATGGAGGGCCTGGCGCCCCCGGGCGGCGAGACCAATGAGCTCGTCACGAATCCCCCGGGCTTCGGCGTGTCCACCCAGGGCGATTTCACGCTCACCGTCGAGCACGGGCACTACTGGTCGTCGAGCAACAGCTACCTTCCGGCCCAGAGCGACCTCGGCGGCACCGCCAGCGATTGGTTCCTGCACGATCACGACGGACCGTGATCCTGAGGCGACCGACGCGGATCGTGGACCATCCGCTTTCACGACCCCTCTCTCGACTCTCCCACTCCTCTCGCTGATCGAGGTTCATCGTGCTGCACTCACGCTCTCTTCGATTCTGGTGCCGCTCTACTCTCGCCGTGATCTTCGTGGCGCTTTCTGGAACGCCGGTGTGGTCACAGCAGGTAGAGGTCGGCTCGGCCGTGGCCTCGGAGCTGTCCTGGACGTTCGTCCCTCTATCCGGCTCGATCGCCCAGCCGGTCGTCGTCCCCTCCCTCCCGAACACGGGAGCGGCCACGGACGCGGTGCTCGCGATTCGAAACGTGAGCTCGAGCGGCTTCCAGATCCGGCTGATCAAGCCGAACGGCTCGAGCCCGGGCGCCGCCACCCAGACGGCCGGGTGGCTCGCCGTGGGGGTGGGTACGCATCAGATCGGGGACGTCACGATCGCAGCAGGGCTGCTTCCGGGGGTGCAGTCGCTGATCGACTCCGATCCCGCAAACTTCGCGTCCGTGACCTTGCCTGCAGGATTCGACTCGGCCCCTGCCGTACTCGGCGCGATCCAGACGCCCACGATCATTCCCGACGAGTTCCTCGTCGTTCGCGCACGCCAGGTCACGCTCTCGGGATTCGAGATCGGATATCAGCGCCAGGAGAGCCTGGAGACGCTCGCCTACGGACCCGAGACGCTGGGGTGGATCGCCTGGGAAACCGGTACGGGGACCGTGGGAGACTGGATCGCGACCGCCGCGCGGACACCCGATGACGTCACCAGCTCGCCCTCGACCTACGTCCTCGGCGGGCTCGATCCCGCGACGACGCTGACGGAGGGCTCGGTCTTCGGGATGCTGAACACCTTCGGCGGCGTGGACCCCGCCTGGGTCGGCGGAGCGCCCCCGGTCGGGACGTCCGTCGACCTCTTCGTCGACGAGGAGGTCTCTGCGGACCCGGAGACCAGTCATGGAAACGAGACGGTGGCGCTGGTCGCATTCGCCCCCGCCCCGCCGCCGGCTGTTCCGCTCCTGGCTCCCGGCGCGCTCGGTCTGCTCGCGATCTCTCTGATGGCGACGGGAGTCGGCGCGCGTCGAGCCCTGCCCGCGGCTGCGGAGAACGCCGCTGATTCAGTCTGAAGCCCCCTTCCCCGCTGTCGTCCCTCTGATTTCGCTTTGGTCGAATCGTCGGACCGGGTATGATCGCCTTCAGTGATGGCCGAAACGGCGATCTCCGATCGGCGAATCCGAGGGACCTACCGTGAGGCAGAGCGAGCTCCATCGTCCGGTCACCCACACCGAGCTGGTCGTCAACAGCCTGAAGCGCTGGCCGTCAAGAGAAGCTTTTCGGGCCGACGATCGTAGCTTCACCTATGCGCAGACCGGAGAGATGCTGGCGCGCTTCGCACGCGTGATGCAGCAGCGCGGTCTGGAGAGGGGGCACGGCGTCGGAGTGCTCTCGCCAAACCGTCCCGAGGTCTTCTTCTCGCAGGTCGCGACCGCGATCGCCGGCGGACGATACACGGCGCTCCACCCGATGGGCTCCGTCGCCGATCACGAGTATGCCTGCAACGAGGCCGAGCTTCGGATTCTGTGCGTGGACCCGGCCTACGCCGAGCGGGCAGGGACCCTTCTCGAGGCGTGTCCGTCCGTCGAGACGGTCCTGACCTTCGGGCCGGCCGACGTCGGCGAGGACGCGCTCGAGCTCGCGGACCGAATCGGATCCGTCTCGCTCGGCCCGGGGCCGAACGGGCCAGACGACGTCACCTGGCTGCTCTACACCGGCGGCACCACCGGCGTGCCGAAGGCCGCCGAGCTGACCGAGAGCGCGGTCGCGCAGATGGCGCTCGCCATCTCGTCGGGCTGGGATCTCCCGAAGCAGCGCCGCTACCTCGCCTGCGCGCCCATCACCCATGCCGCGGGGACGCTGATCACGCCGACGCTCATGAGCGGGGGATGCGTGATCCTGCAGCGGAGCTTCGACCCGCAGCGCTGGCTCCGGGAGCTCGTCACCGAGCAGGCGACGCTCTCGCTCCTGGTGCCGACGATGATCTACGCGCTGCTCGACACGCCCGAGCTGGACCGGACCGACTTCTCGGCGCTCGAGACGATCATGTACGGCGCCGCGCCCATGTCGCCGGCGCGGCTCGTCGAGGGCATTCAGCGGATCGGCCCCGTCTTCTCGCAGCTCTACGGCCAGACCGAGTGCGGGGCCGTCGCGACGAGCCTATGGCGCGAGCACCACGACGTGAACGACCTCGATCGCCTGGCCTCCTGCGGGCTCCCGATGCCCAACGTGCGGGTCGAGCTTCTCGACGAGACCGGTCGGCCCGTCATGGAGGGCGAGGCTGGAGAGATCTGCATCCAGGGGCCGAGCGTGATGCGGGGCTACTTCAAGCAGCCGGAGCTCACTGCCGAGACGATCGTCGACGGCTGGCTCCACACGGGCGACATGGCCGTCCGGGACGACGAGGGCTTCATCACGATCGTCGACCGCAAGAAGGACATGATCGTCTCGGGCGGCTTCAACGTCTTTCCGCGTGAGATCGAGGACGTGCTGACCGCACATCCCAGCGTGTCCGCCGCGGCCGTGATCGGCGTCCCGGACGAGAGGTGGGGCGAGGCCGTGAAGGCCGTGGTGGTGGCCCGGCCCGGCGAGACGATCGACCCCGAGGCCCTGAAGGGGCTCGTCAAGGAGCGCAAGGGGCCGATCTACGCGCCGAAGACCGTGGATGTCGTCGACAGCCTCCCCCTGACCGCCGTCGGCAAGGCCGACAAGAAGGCGCTCCGCGCTCGCTACTGGGGAGACACGAAGCGAGGGGTGCACTGACGGCTCGACGGCGACCGAGCGCAACGCATCGAGCGGCCCGCAGACGCGATCGCATGCAGTCGAGCTTCCTGGACAGGGTACTAGACCCATCTCATGAACCCCTCGGTCGGGGTTCATGAGATGGCCTCTAGTCGACGAGTGAAACACCGACTCTGCTCTCGGCGATCACACCATCCACGATGGCGACGAAGTCCGGTCCGAAGAGCTGACTGTTCCTCTCCCACCAGTCCTGCACGCCCGGCTGGCTGAAGAGAAACGAAAGCCGACTCGACACTCCCGTCTCCGCAATGAGCCCCTGGCTGGCCTGCTGCTGCTGCGTGGCGAGGGTGTAGAGCAGGTCCTGGAGCAGGTTCGCGAACCGAAGGCGGTCCGTTGCAGACAGGGCCCGATAGTCGGCGCAGCCTTTCCGAAAGAGGTCGGCCACCTCGGCTGAGCTCGCCAGCAGATGGGCGAAGCTCGAGAAATTCCGCTTCGTCGCGTCCTGCGCAGAGAGCTGAACAGCCCTCGTATTCTGCCGGATCTGCAGCGCGAGATAGATGAGGGTGATCAGCACTGCGAGCGCACCGATCAACTCGCCGAGAGCTCCGATGGCTTCCCAGCTCAACTCGCTGCTCCTCCGGCCCCATGATTCGTGGGTCGCTCGCCCGTGATTCGACGGCGTTCGGGAGCGATGCCGTATCGCTCGCAATAGGCGGCGATCCGGGGCTCCCTCAGGACTTCGTCGTGATCGTAGCCTCGATCGTCGAGATCGCTCGGCGGGCTCGGTCGGCGCCCCGCACGTTGAGCGGCGAGAAAGCGGGCGATGTGTTCCCCGAGCTCGTGATCTGGGGGCAGGCCGAGCGATCGGATCAGCCCGTCGATCAGCGCCGCGGGCTCGCTCACGAGCTCCGGATAGGGCACATGCGTGACGCGGTCCGGCCGCGTTTCGCTGAAGGCCCGGATCGCCGAGAGCTTGTGCGCGATCGACTCGACCAGGTCGGGGTCGTCGGGTCCCCGACGATCGAAGGGATTCTCCACGCAGAAGGGGTCGACGATCGATCGCCCCATGGTGGCGAGCGAGACCAGGGTCCGGAAGGGATCGCGATCGCTGACGACGAAGTGGGCCTCGGGAAAGACCTTCGCGAAGGCAGCGATCTGACTGCCGATCTGGGGCGACTTCAGCACGAGGAATCCGTCGGGTCCGACCGGATGGCGCCAGATCAGCAGCTGGACGACCCGGCGATAGCTCTCGAAGGCACGCGAGAGATCGTTCTGCGAGAGAAAGCGATTCCAGGTCGGCATACAGAACCCGGCCGCCTGGCCGAGCATCGACACGGCGTCGATGAAGCCCCACGCGCACTCCTCGGGATCGTTCGCTTCGACCCAGTGCATCTGCTCGAGCAGGGATCCGCGAAGCGGCTCGATCGAAGCCTGGACGGCTGCGATGCGAGGGTCCGTCGCGT
>CAYXLY010000322.1:0-5661 GCA_964466005.1 uncultured Spirochaetaceae bacterium
CGGCCGGAGCGCAGGCCCCAAGGCTCGCGAGCGCGCCGAAGAGGCGCTCCGCCGGGACGAGGTCGCGATCGAGGTGGAGCTCGGCTGCGGAGGCGGCGCCGCGCGGATCTTCAGCTGCGATCTCAGCGACGAGTACATCCGGATCAACGCGGATTACACGACCTGAAGAGACCCGGCCTGCCCGTCGGCCTGCGGCCTCTGCGAGTCCTCTCAGGGGGGCTGGAATCCCCCGCTCGCCCCGGGCACTGTCTGCTCGCGCCGGTGTCTGCTAAACACCCGCGAAATCACACGTTCCGAGTCACCCCGGCGGTGCCTGGAGCGGGTCGATCCAGTCCTCGTCCCGGGTCGGAGAGTCCGATCCTGGGGCGTCGCGAGCGCGCGCAAAGCCGTCAGGATCCCCTCGAAGGGGTCTCCGGGCTGCGCGGTCGGAGGAGTGGAGGGCACGCGCCAGGTCGGGGATTGGACGGCTCGGGGCGGAGGCCCAACCGCAAAAGGAGAGCTCCATGTCCGAGACACCGGCCACGCCTGAGGCCACCCCCACATCGACGGCTTCCACCTCCGAGACGCCTGGAACCCCCCAGGCCGCCCAGACCCCTCCGACTCCTCCGACGCCCGGTCCCGCAGCCGAGGCCCCCGAGGAGGGCGGGCCGGGCTCCCTTGCGAGCGCGCTCAAGGAGCAGGACATCTCGCTTCGCGCGTTGCTCGAGGCGGGCGTCCACTATGGTCACCAGCCCGGCCGCTGGAACCCGCAGATGCGCTCCTACATCTTCGGCGAGCGGAACGGCACCCACATCATCGATCTCGACCAGACCCTGCCGCTCCTGCGCGAGGCGCTCGACTTCCTGCGCGACACGACCGCGATGGGGGGCCACGTCCTCTTCGTCGGCACCAAGAGGCAGGCGGCCGCGCCGATCATGACCGAGGCCAGACGAGCCGGTCAGCACTACGTGAACAACCGCTGGCTGGGCGGCATGCTCACCAACTGGAAGACCGTCAAGAAGTCCATCGATCGATTCAACAGCCATCTCGAGGTGCTGGGATCGGAAGAGAAGAAGGCGGAGCTGTCGAAGAAGGAGCTCGCCGCGATGATGCGCGAGGTGGAGAAGTACGAGAAGTCTCTCGACGGCATCCGCGACATGGAACGCCCGCCGGCCGCGATCTTCATCATCGACGTCGGGAAGGAAGCGATCGCCGTCCAGGAGGCCAAGCGTCTCAACATCCCGATCGTGGCGGTCGTCGACACCAACTGCAGTCCGCGGGACATCGATTTCGTGATCCCGGGCAACGACGACGCGATTCGTGCCATCGACCTGTACTGCACGGCCGTCGCGAATGCGTGTCGCGAGGGCTACGAGAGGCATCAGGCCGAGCTCGTCGCCCGACGAGCGAATGCGCCCGCCGCCGAGCCCAAGCCCGAGACCGGTCCGAAGACCGGGCGCCGCGTCGTCGAGATCAAGCAGACGCCGCGTCGGGG
Source organism: uncultured Spirochaetaceae bacterium (assembly GCA_964466005.1). Lineage (GTDB taxonomy): Bacteria > Myxococcota_A > UBA9160 > UBA9160 > UBA4427 > UBA4427. The sequence goes on from CAYXLY010000322.1 coordinate 1,475, forward strand.
GCGCCAGAGCAGTGGTCCCGGAGGTGGCAAGGCGTACACCGCCGGTGGGGGCGGAGGCAAGGAGAGCGAGGCGTCACCGGCGCCGTCGTCTCCCGCTTCCGGCGAAGGCGAGTCGAAGGAGTGAGCCTCCGGCGTTCCCGCCTGCCGCGGGCCCGTCCCCGGGCGCGCCGGGTGGAGCGCTGAAACGGAGGCGGTTCAGGCGGGGTCGGATCCCTCTCGGAAGACTCCCGGGAGATTCCGGGGAGAGCCCGGGAGGAGCCGACGCCGCGCCAACCCGCGAGCCCGATCCGGGCTCGCCCGATGGATCCACGGATCCTGGAGATCGATACGGTGGCAGGGATTTCTGCGAAGGACGTGAAGGCGCTGCGTGATTCCACGGGCGCGGGCATGATGGACTGCAAGCGCGCGCTGAAGGATGCCGAAGGCGACGTCGAGCGCGCCCGGGAGGTCCTGCGCGAGCGGGGCCTGGCCAAGGCGGGCAAGCGTGCGGGTCGCGAGACGAGCGAAGGCGCGGTCGTCTTCTCGGCGGAGGATGGGCGCGGCGCGCTGATCGAGCTGGGCTGCGAGACCGACTTCGTGGCGAAGACGCCCGACTTCCAGGGGCTGGCCCAGGGCGTGGCCGACGCGGTGGCCGGGGCGGGCGTCGTGAGCGACGTCGAGCAGGCCCTGAAGGTCTCGATGGACGGGAGCACCGTCGACGACATCATCAAGGCCGCCGTCGCGAAGGTCGGCGAGAACATCCAGCTCAAGCGCGTCGCCTCGGTCGAGGTCGACGGGGTCGCGGGCGGCTACGTCCACGGACAGGGCAAGCTCGGAGTCCTCGTGGCGCTCGAGACGGAGGCCCGGGGCGAGGAGGTCCAGACGGTCGCCCGGGAGATCGCGATGCATGTCGCAGCCCACGACCCGACGCCGGTGGCAGTGGATCGGGACAACATGCCTGCGGAGCTCGTGGAGAAGGAGCGCGCCTTCCTGAAGAACCAGGCGCTCGAGAGCGGGAAGCCGGAGAACGTCGTCGAGAAGATGGTCGATGGCCGCATCAACAAGTTCTTCGCCGAGCATTGCCTGCTCGAGCAGGGCTTCGTGAAGGATCCCGACAAGAGCGTCCGGGAGGTCCTGGCAGAGGCGGGCAAGGCGGCGGGAGGCGACATCGGGGTCGCGCGCTTCGTCCGCTTCAAGCTGGGAGAGGCTGCCTCGGAGTGAGTGCAGTGTACCGGAGGCTCCTGCTCAAACTCTCCGGCGAAGGCCTCGCCGGCGAAGACGGATTCGGGATCCATCCCGGCGTGATCGGCGGCATCGCGGAGCAGATCCGCGAGGTCCACGAGCTCGGCGTGCAGATCAGCCTCGTGATCGGCGGAGGCAACATCATTCGCGGGATGTCCGCGGCCGCGGGCGGAATGGACCGCGCCCAGGCCGACTACATGGGCATGCTCGCGAGCGTGATCAACGCCATGGCGCTCCAGGATGCCCTGGAGAAGCAGGGCGTGACGACGCGCGTTCAGACCGCCATCGAGATCGCCCAGGTCGCCGAGCCTTACATCCGCCGCCGCGCCGTCCGTCATCTCGAGAAGGGGCGGATCGTGATCTTCGCGGCGGGCACCGGAAATCCCTACTTCACGACGGATACGGCTGCGGCCCTGCGTGCGGCGGAGATCCATGCAGACATCGTCATGAAGGCGACGCAGGTGGACGGCGTCTACAGCGCGGATCCGGCGACGGACAGCGAGGCTCTCCGCTACGACGAGCTCACCTTCGCGGAGAGCCTCCAGCGTGACCTCCGCTTCATGGACCAGGCCGCGATCGCGCTGTGTCGGGAGAATGGTCTCCCGATCCGCGTCTTCGACATGAGCGTGCGCGGGAACATCCTGAAGGCCGTACGCGGCGAGCGGGTGGGCACGCTGGTCCGCGACTGACGAGCGGTCCGCCGGACCGGGACGGCCGCTGACACCCGCGGACACCCGCGGACACCCGCCGGAACGAGGGCCGTGCCCTCGGATCCGGTCGGGGTCGGGACGAGTCGAGAACGAGGGAGGCAGGAGAAGAGATGGCGGAAGAAGACGATGTCGGCGCAGTCCTCGACGAGGGGCGCGAGTCGATGGAGAAGGCGCTCGAGCGGTTCCGCAAGGAGCTGACGAGAATCCGCACCGGCCGGGCGAGCACGAGCCTGCTCGACGGCGTGACGGTGGATTATTTCGATACGCCCACGCCCCTCAAGCAGCTGGCCACGCTGTCCGTGCCGGATCCCCGCATGATCGTCGTGTCGCCCTTCGACAAGTCGGCGATCGGATCCATCGAGAAGACGATCCTCGCCTCGGATCTCGGAATCACGCCGAGCAACGACGGCAAGGTCATCCGGATCCAGATCCCCCCGCTGACCGAGGAGCGGCGCAAGCAGCTCGTGAAGCAGGTTCGCAAGATTGCCGAAGACCACCGGATCCGGGTCCGGGATGCCCGACGCGACGCCCTGTCGCTCCTGAAGGATCTCGAGAACGAGGGGCTCTCCCAGGACGATCGACATCGCGCCGAGAAGAAGGTCCAGGATCTCACCGACGAATTCATCAAGCGAATCGACGACTTGACCGCTCAGAAGGAAAAGGACGTCCTCGAGGTCTGAGAGTCGATGCCGCATCCCGAGATCCAGCCCGATCGCGTGCCGCGTCATGTCGCCATCATCATGGACGGCAATGGGCGCTGGGCTGCCCTGAAGGGCCTCGAGCGGATCGAGGGGCATCGCGAGGGGATCGAGTCCGTTCGGGAGGTGATCCGCGCCTGCCGCGACTACGGAGTCGAGATCCTCACGCTGTACGCCTTCTCGATCGAGAACTGGAACCGGCCTCGAGGCGAGGTGAACGGGCTGATGCAGCTGCTCGAGGAGTATCTCGAGGGAGAGATCGAGGAGGTGATGGAGCAGGGCGCCCGAGTCCGGTCCATCGGCCGGCTGGATCGGCTCCCGCCGAGCACGCGCGCCGCAGTGAAGAAGGCCGTCGCGCGAACCGCCGAGAATGACGGCATGCAGCTCGTCTTCGCGCTCTCCTACGGAGGGCGCGCCGAGATCGTCGATGCGGCCCGCCGGATCGCCCGGGATGCGGAGGAGGGCAAGCTCGACCCCGAGGCGCTCGACGAGAAGAGCTTCGCCGGATACCTCTATGCACCGGATCTGCCCGATCCGGATCTCCTGATCCGGACGGGTGCCGAGCAGCGCATCTCGAACTTCCTGCTCTGGCAGATCGCCTATGCCGAGCTCCACTGGACCGAGCGGATGTGGCCGGACTTCCGCAGGAGCGACTTCGAGGCGGCGATCCTCGACTATCAGCACCGCGAGCGTCGATTCGGCCGCACGAGCGAGCAGATCCGCCCGGCGGCCCCCGACCGGATGCCCGCCTCCCCACGGCCACTAGAGTCCGGTGGAGCGCAGGAGGCGCGCCGGGGGTCGGATCGGTCATGAAACGCCTCGCGATCCTGGGAAGCACGGGCAGCATCGGCGAGCAGACGCTCGACGTCGTCGCCGCGGCTCCCGATCGCTTCGAGGTGGTCGCGCTGGCCGCGGGACGTCGCATCGAGCGCTTGATCGAGCAGGCGCGACGCTTCGCGCCCCGGCGCGTCTCGGTCGCGGATCCGCGCGACGCGAGCGTCGTGCGGGCGGCCCTGGGCCCGGAGATCGAGGTGACGGCCGGTGAGCCGGGCCTGATCGACGTGGCGACGGAGCCCGCGGAGCTGGTGGTGGCCGGGCTCGTGCTCGGGCTGAACCGCCTCGCGACACGCTCCGGTGTCGCGCTTGGCACCACCGTGCGCTCGGGCGGGCTTGGCGCTGTGGCCATCGGCGGCCTCTTGTTCGTTGTAGGCTTAGTTTGACGTCTCGGCAGTCCGCGACCGGCCAGGGACGGCCATACACGCAGCTTCGTCAATGTGAAGGGGTAGATCGCACCGGCGGTCCGTGTCATTCAGCCCGACGCATCAAGCTTCCCCCGGGTCTGACAGCAGTCGCGCGATTAATCGATCGGAGAGCCGAAAACCGCTTGCTCTCAGCGATCGGCATTCATTAGCGACCGATTGGATCAAGCCACGGTCCTTCGCCAGAACCAGAATACGGCTGGTCCCACAAAGCGGCACATCCAGAAACCGCGCACACCGCCTCGCCGCGAGAGCGATTTGGATTTGGCCCGGGTGGCATATCCTGGAACACTTCCCGC
>CAYXLY010000323.1:0-5655 GCA_964466005.1 uncultured Spirochaetaceae bacterium
CACGGCCGGCGGAAGCGCGGATCCGATCAGGGAATGAGCTGCGTCCGAGCGCCCTGGAGCTCGCGCATCACCGGCTGCATCAACGCCTCCTGACGCAGACAGCGCTTCTGGAAGAACGCGAGCAGCTCCGCCTCCCGCTCCGCGCCGTGCTCGAGCACGAAGGTCTCGAGCTCGGCCTCCCGATCGACCGGCCTCGTCACACGCCCGAGCAGGGCGTCGATCTCGGCGGCCTCCTCCGCGGCCATCTCCGGCCACATCGACTCGACGCGCCGGAGATAGGAGGCATTGCGCCAGGCGGTATCGAGCTCGTAGGCGAGGAATCCGTCCTGCGCGCTGCGGAGCTCGGCCAGCTTCTCGACGAGCAGGTCGTGGGCGCTGCCATGGGGCGTCCGGGTCGGCTCGGGAATCTGCGGCCTCGGGAGCTCCAGCCCCAGACCGTCGGCCATGACCTCGATCGAGACCCGCGACCAGACCCAGTACCAGCCCAGGTACTGCACGAGGTCCACCGTGAGCGGCGGATCGGCGACGAGCGGCGCGCAGGTGTAGGGGGTGTAGAGATTGAATCGGATCGTGTGATAGTCGATCACCGACTTCGGGATCCGCTTCCCGGTCTTCTCGAAATAACGCTCGAAGGCCGGAGCCAGGTTGCCGAGCGGCTCGGCCATGTCGCGCCCGCGCATGGCCGCGAGATCGGCCGCCGGATCTCCCAGGCAGGCGAGCTCGAGGTCGATGAAGGACGTCACCCGTCCGTTCTCGAAGAGGAACTGACCGGAGTCGACAGCCAGACAGGAGACCTCCTCTCGATCGCGCGGGACGTTGCGGCGCAGCCAGGCGGTCACGAACTCGATCAGGGGCTCGGGCCTCTTCTTCGAGTCGCGATAGGCCTTCTCCCAGCGATCGAGATCCATGAAGCCGAGCGTCTCGGCTCCCTCGGGTCGCTCGATCCCGATCTCCTCGAAGCGCTTCGGGTCGATCGAATGGAGGTCGGCCAGGAGGTCCATGTAGTGGTTCAGGACGGAGACCCGCTCCTCCTCGCTCCCGGCGGTCGCGAGGTTCGCGCGGCCCGGTACCCGATCCATCACGATGGCCGGCGGGTCCGGACAGAAGCCGTGAACATGGGGAACGGGGATCCCCTCGCTCTCGAGGACCTGGAGGACCCGGCTCTCGTGCTCCAGCGGATAGACGCCGTGGTCGAGCTCGCCGCGCTCGCCACGCAGGTAGATCGAGAGCGGCTCACCCCCACGATCGAGCTCGAGGAAGAAGGCGGGGCGCCAACGCGGCTGGCGCTCGAAGGAGACGATCTTGGCTCCCAGCTCCCGCTCGACCCAGTCGAAGGCGCGCTGCCAGGTCTCGTCGAGATCCGCCCTCGTCGAGGCGACCCCGTCGGATCCGGCCTGCGTCTCCCTCGTGATCCCCGTCTCCCCGTCCTTCGAATCGGCTTCCTGTGTCATGCCTCGAATGCTAGCAGTCCGTCGGGTCCGTCAGGCAGCCCGATCGGCCGCCCGCTCCCGGCGCGGCGGGGGCCCGGCCCGGTCAGTCCCGACCGTCCCGGACGCGGCGGTAGCGGCGGAGCGCCTCCTCGCGTCGGCTGGCGTGCGAGACGATCGGCGCGGGATAGCCCGAGCCCGATGCGAGCAGGGGCGAAGCCTCGGGTCGGTGGATCGCGGAGCCCTCGATTCCCTCGAGCTCCGGCACGAAGCGACGCACGTAGTCCCCGTCCGGGTCGAAACGCTCGCCCTGCCGGCTGGGATTGAAGATCCGGAAATAGGGCTGGGCATCGGTGCCCGTCGAGGCGGCCCATTGCCATCCGCCGTTATTCGAGGCGGTGTCGGCGTCGACCAGCAGCCGGGCGAAATGCGCCTCGCCCCGGCGCCAATCGACGAGCAGGTCCTTCGTGAGGAAGCTCGCCACGATCATCCGCAGCCGGTTGTGCATCCAGCCCGTGTCGCGGAGCTGTCGCATGCCGGCATCCACGATCGGGAAGCCCGTCTCCCCGGCGCACCACGCCTCGAAATGATCGTCGCGGTCCTCCCACTCGAGCTCGTCGTACTCGGGACGGAAGGCCCGGCGGACCACGCGCGGATGATGCTCGAGGACCTGCGCATAGAACTCCCGCCAGACCAGCTCGTCGATCCACGTCCGGATGCCCTCTCTTCGGCCGGCATCGTCCTCGATCGCCGCCCGGGCCGCATCGAGACATTGGCGGACGGAGATCGTCCCGAAATGCAGATGGGGCGACAGCCGGGAGGTCCCGTCGACCGCCGGTCGATCCCGATCCTCCGCATAGCGAGCCGCCCGGTGCTCGAGGAAGTAGCCGAGACGGCGGCGCCCGGACTCCTCGCCGCCGCTCGCCGGCAGGTCGGCCCGGGACTCCTCGAAGCCGAGCGACGCGGCGCTGGGAACGGGCGTCGAGGCCCGGTCCTCGAGCTTCGGCGGAAGCCGCGGAGCGCGCTCCGCATGAGGACGCAGCGCCGCATAGCGCTCCATCCAGGCCTTCCGATAGGGCGTGTAGACGGTATAGGGAGTGCCCGCCTGCGTGCGCACCGCATCTCCCGCGAAGACCACGCGATCGGTGGCGGTCCGGACCTCGACGCCCTGCTGGCGGACGCGCTCGAGAACGCGCCGGTCCCGGGCCCGCGCATAGGGCGTGGTGTCGAGGTTGAAGCTCAGCAGCCCGGCCTTCGTCCGCTCGATCTCCCTCGGCACGACCTCCCTCGGATCCCCGCGCCGGATCACCAGGCGTTGTCCGCGCGACTCGGCCCGCTCCGCGAGATCCACGAGGCTCTCGCGCAGGAAACGGATGCGCGCCGGTCCCATCGAGGGTCCGCTCAGGAGTCGATCGTCGAAGACGAAGAGCAGCGCCATCGCGTCGCAGCGCGAGGCGGCGTCGGCGAGCGCCGTGTTGTCCGAGAGCCGCAGGTCGTTTCGGAACCAGTGCAGTCCGCGCTTCCCCAAGTCCCGCCTCCTCGCAGCTCGCGCGGGCCGTCCCTTCGGATACCGAGCCGTCGGCGGACTCAAGCGGCCTCGCTGCTCCGGCGCAAGCCGCGGATCGACGACTCCGAGCGGACCCACCCGGCGACGGCCTTCCAGAGGCCATCTCATCCACCCCGACCGAGCGGGGCGCGTGATGGCCTCTAGGGCGACTCGAGTCCGCGCAGGATCTGAAGCTCGACCCGGCGACGCTTCTCGGCGCTCACCTCGCCGAGCGGATTGTCCTCGCCGTAGCCGACCGGCTCGAGACGATCGGCGTCGACGCCGTGTCGCTCGACCAGCTCTGCCCAGACGGCCTCGGCGCGACGCTGGGAGAGCGCGCGGTTGTAGTCGGGCTCACCGGCGGCGTCCGTGTAGCCCGCGAGCCGGAACTGGATCCGATCGAAATGATGATTCAGGAGCCGGGCGGCCGCCTCGATCTGGGTCTCGCTCTCCTCGTGGATCCGCGCCGAGTCGAAGTCGAAGTGGACCTCGAGCTCGACGCTGGGCCGGGCGACGCCCGCCACGAGCTGATCCTCGAAATCCTGACGCAGTCGATTCGCCACCAGGCTCACGGCCGTGTCCCGCGGAGCGGCCGGGACGACCGCCCTCGGCTCCTCCGGAGTCCGACCGAGCGTCTGGGCGAGCACGATGTCGGGGACACGCATCTCCTGGGCGTCGGCCGCATTCGCTGCCAGAAGCCCCCAGGCGACGGCGCAGGCCAGGGCCGTGAGCCATTCCGCGGCTCTCGAGAGCACCTCACGCGAGTCCTTGCGGGTCATGATCTCTTCCTCCATCGGCGGCGGTCTCTCTCCAGGGGGGCGGACCGGGCCGGATTGCAGCGTCTCGTTACCTGGAAAGGCGTGAAATCACGTGGAAGGGGGCAGGCCGACCGCAGAAAAAGCGCCAGAATGCGGAACCGGTGCGCTCGGGGCGGGCTCTGGCCAGAGGCGCCTCGGCCCACGGGCCCGGGCCCGAGCCCGGAGCCCGCAGGTCGAGGCCGCGAGCCGGGATCGGCCGAAGACGCCGGGTATGCTCGGGATCGGACCGGACCCACCCGAGGCTGGAGCGGCGGCCGAGTCTCGACCGGGGACGGGACCGGGCCCGGCCGGGATCGGGAACAGGGCCGGGACGAGGACCCGGGAGGAAGGACACGCCATGGCGGGCTCGCCCGAAGCCGAAGACGAGGCGGAGAGACTCTCCCTCGAGGCGCTCGACGCGATCGTCGAGGCGACGCGCCTCGCCTGGCGCTGGCATGGCCATCAGACCCGCAAGGGCAAGCCGACCTCCTACATGAGCCATCTCCTGCAGGTCCAGGGCCTCGTCCTCGACTCCGGCGGTGATGCGGATCAGGCGATCGCCGCGCTCCTGCACGACGCGCTCGAGGACGCGGACAGCCCGGCCGAGCGTGCGGAGCGCGAGCGCGAGATCGCCGCGCGCTTCGGCGAGGCCGTCCTCCGGATCATCCTCGATTGCACGGACACCACGCCTTCGGAGGCCCGGCTCCAGAAGGGCCCCTGGCGGGAGCGGAAGGAGCGCTATCTCGCCCAGCTGCGCGAGGCGCATCCGACGAGCCTCCTCGTGGCCGCCTGCGACAAGCGACACAACCTGGCAGACCTCGTCTGGGACCTCCGTCACGAGGGCTCCGCCACCTTCGCCCGCTTCAACGCCGGCCCGGAAGAGCAGGTCTGGTACTTCGAGTCGATGCTCGATTCGTGTCGGCCGGGGCTGCCCGATCGGCTCGCCCGGGAGCTCGAGGCCCTCCTCGAGGAGCTGCGCAGCCATGCGCCCGAGCGTCCCGCCATCCCCCACGGAGAAGGCTCCGGAGCGTTCGCACCGGACCGGACCGTCGAGAGAGAAACCGAGAAGAAGGAAGGGAGAAGGACAGGATGAGTGCATCCGATCGTCGACGAGAGAGCGAGAGGAAGAGGGCTTCGGGATCGCGAGGCATCGTGAGCGGAGCCGTGGCACTGCTGCTCGTCGGCACAGGCGCCGGCGTCGCGATGGCCGACGATCACGAGGACGCGAAGGCCGACCGTGCCGAGCGCATCGAGCGACGGGCCGACCGCGCCCAGGAGAAGATCGACGCCGTCGAGAAGCGAAAGGAACGAGGACTCGAGAAGAGGCAGGAGCGCACGGAGGATCAGACGCGGGAGCAGATCGAGCGCCTGCGCGAGAAGTCCGCGAAGCGCGCCGCCCGCGCCCGGGAGCAGGGAGACGAGGAGCGGGCTCGTCGCATCGAGGCCCAGACCGAGAAGCGCATCGAGAACCTGAAGCGCATGCAGAAGCAGAAGGCCAAGGGGCGCGAGCATCGGGGCGAGCACGTCGAGAAGCATCTCGATCGCAAGCGGGAGAAGGTCGAGAAGCGCCGCGAGCGCGCGGTCGAGAGTCTCGAGGAACGCGGCCGCCCGCTCCAGGACGACCTGCGCGGCAAGGGAAAGAGCAAGGGCAAGCCCTAGAGGCCATCTCGCAAACCCCTCGGTCGCGATTCATGAGATGGCCTCTTCTCGCGAGCAGGGAGTCGCGAGGAGAGAGGAGCGCCGGCCCGCGCTGCAGAGCGATGGCCGGCGCTCGCAGCCCGCGTGACCCCGCGATAGGCTCGACGGCGCCATGGCCGAAGTCCCGTCGTCCTACCCCCCGCCCCGACACCTCCTCCGCGACCTGCGCATCGTCGTCGAGCGCGAC
>CAYXLY010000324.1:0-5644 GCA_964466005.1 uncultured Spirochaetaceae bacterium
CGGCCACGCCGAGGTTGTCCGTCGGGACGAAGACGTAGAAGCCGATGGCGGTCGTGATCGTGCAGAGGACGAGCGAGCTGCCGACGTGCTCGAAGGCGATGTCGAGCGCGGCCTGATGGGCATTCTCGGCGTCGGGCGCCAGCCGCAGCTCGTTGGCATAGGCCATCCCGATGTGGATCGTGAAGTCCACGCCGAGGCCGATGAAGAGAATCGCGAAGGCGACACTCACCAGGTTCAGCGAGCCGACGGAGAACGCGGCGAAGGCGCCCGTCCAGAGCAGACCGGCCAGCAGCGTCAGGACGGCCGAGGCGACGAGCTTCCAGGATCGCAGCGCGCGCAGGAGCACGGCGATCACGAAGAAGAAGCAGATCACGCCGCCGACCCCGACGTCCCACAGGATGCCCACCATCTCTTCGAGGTTGAGCGCCGGGTTCCCGGTCAGCCGGATCGTCACGCCGTGCGCCGGGTCGAGATCGTGCTCCGCGGCGATGCGCCGGATCTCCTCCATGGGACGGGCGGCGGCGAAGATGTGATCGAAGTCGAGCACGGGATCGATCACGAGGACCCAGCGCTTCACGCTCTCCACGGAGGATCCACGCAGCAGGATCTCCTCCCACGAGATCTCGAGGGGGAACTCCGTGTAGGCCTCGACCGTGGCGTCGCCGACGCGGTCGAGCAGGATCGCCAGGTCGTCGAGGCTGGGGTCGCCGCGTTCGGTCTCCTCGAGCCCCTGCTGGATCAGCGAGGCCAGGTTCGCCACCGTCGGCTCTCGCTCGAGCGCCGTCAGGATCGGCTGGACCTGGGCGATCTGGAGGCTGAACGCTTCGAGATCCTCGAGGTCGCGGTAGAGCAGCCCGTGCCGCTCGAAGAAATCGCCCGAGCCCGGGATGTAGACGTCACGGAAGAGATCGGGTCGCTCCTGCAGGGCCTGCTGCAGGACGGTCGTCGCGGTGCGCGCGATCTCGGGCGTCTCGCCGTCGATCACGACCAGCATCACGTTCTCGACGTTCGGGAAGCTCTCGGTGAACTCGAGATAGTTCTGGCGCGCCTCGAGATCGGGCGAGATCAGCGAGACGTTGTCGGAGTTGATACCGAGGTGGAGCGCCGCGTACACGCCGAGAGCCAGGGTCGCCAGCGTGGCGACGACGAGGACCGTCCGGGCATGGGCGTCGACCTGTCGGACCCAGCGGACCAGAGCCCGACTCAAGGCGGCTTCGATTCGATCCATGGGGCGGGGCGTCTCCTCTGCGTTCCGGTCTCTCTCGGCTCTCGGCTCTCGGCTCGCGGTCTCTCGGGCCCTGCGGCCCCTTCCAGATAGCCCACCGGGCCCGAGTCTTCGATGGCTGCCGACCGACTCTCCGCCGCTCTGCGTCCGATGGATCCTCGCGCGGAGGGGGCGGATCCCGGGATCGGGACGATCGGCGAATCGGTGCGAGCGGCGAATCGGGCGAGGAGTGAATGGGACGCGCGATGCGTGGCGAGGGGAGACGGGCTGCCCGCCCTGCTAGGCGAGTGGCTTCCGACAGCAGGCCAGCAGATCGAGGCAGGGGTCGTGGGCGACCCCGGTCGGTCCGGTCGGTCCGATCGGCTCGATCGGGAAATGCTCGAGGCCGACCTGCGGCGTCGCGCCCCGGTCGCGGGCGATGCTGCGTCGGACCCGGACCGCCATGCGCGCGAAGAGAGGCTCGACGAGCCAGCCGGGAATCCGGTGTCGGATCCGCAGGGGATCGAGCCGTACGATCCGCCGGATGCGGGCCATTCGGGCCTCGTGGAAGGTGCGCGCCGGACCGATCGCCGAGACGCCGTGCATCTCGACCTCCCCGAAGACCTCGCGCAGGAGCGAGGCGAGCTCTCCCGCCTCGTACTCGTGGACGTGGAAGGGATTCTCGCCGTCCGACTCGAGGCGGTTGGGCGTCGTGACGAGCGCCAGGCCGTCGGGTCGGAGCTGGCCGGCGATCGTCTCGAGAAGGGGACGCGGATCGCGCAGATGCTCGATTACCTGGAAGCTGACGACGAGGTCGAAGCCGCCGCGCACGAGCGGCATCGCGCCGAGATCCGCGCGGACGAAGCGGGCCCGACTCCGCCGGGCGCGCGCGAGCGGACTCACGCGGTCGATCGCGACGACCCGGGGCAGCGCCTCGGCGAGCTCCGCCGTGCCGTAGCCCGTGCCCGACCCGAGCTCGAGGACGCGTTCGAGGCCCAGGTCGCGCGCCATGCGGATCGCATGGTGGTAGGCGGCGCGGTGCCGAGCGAGGTCGGCGCCGAAGAGCGCATCATCTTCGTGGAGCCGCTCGCCGGTGAAGGTGAGATCCTCTCGACTCATCGCGCGGAGAGGTCCCGGCTCGGGGCGTGGTCCGACGCCGGGGCGCCTTCCGGGTGCGCGCGGAGTCCGAGCCCGGCGGACTCCGCACGTACTCCGGCCCTCGCCTCGCGCGTGAACTCGGGCGCGAAGAGCAGCCCGAGCAGGGCTCTCGTCGCGAGCAGGCCGATCGAGAGGACGAGGCTCGCGGCGAGCAGCTTCGCCTCGGAGGCGGTGCCCGCGAAGAGGGCGACGAACGCCAGCTGTCCCGTGCCGAGCCCTGCGGCCGCGATCGGGATCGCGGAGAGCACGATCAGGATCGCCACGTTCATCGCGAGACGGAACGGGCCCACCTCGATCTCGAAGGCGTGGAAGAGCGCGGCCGCGAGCAGCAGGAAGGTCAGCAGGAAGAGTCCGCGCAGGACGGCGAGCTCGAGGAGCAGGCCGAGTGGCGCCGTGCGCGGCGCTCGGAAGATCTCGAGCCGGCGCAGCGGCTCCAGAGGTCCGAGCGGGGCCGGGAAGCGCAGGAACGCGAATCCGGCCGCGATGGCGCCGATCGCGATCCCGACCAGCCCCACGCGAAGCTCCAGGGCCTCCACCCGGGTGAAGCTCGCACCCAGCACCGCCACCCCGAGCACGCTGGCGATGTCGAAGAGCGAGATCAGGAAGACCATGCCGGCCGCGTTGGCGAGACCGATCCCGGCCCGGCGGCGGAGCAGGACCGAGAGCCCGGCGGCGCCGAGCGCGTGGTTCAAGACGTTCAGCAGATAGCAGGCGGCCTTGATGCGGGCGGCCGTCCCGATCGGGAGCGTCGCGTGGCCGGCGGCGGCCACGCGGTGGAGCGAGCGCGCCTCGAGCCCGAGCGTCACGAGATTGAAGAGCAGGAGCGGTAGCCCGAAACGCAGGGCGACCTCGCCCGTGACGTGCTGGATCGCCTCGCCGAGGTCGATGCGCGTGAAGAGGAAGGCGAGCAGGCCCGCGCTCACCGCGAAGGGCAGCGCGACGCGCAGCGGCCGGCGCATGCGGGCGGTCTTCGTCGATCGGCTCACGGTCTCCGAGCTCATCGGCGCTCCGCCTCCCGCCGGGCGATCGCGAGCGAGTCCGCGAGGGCCGACTCCATCTCGTCGGCGGCGCGGCTCCAGTCGAAATGCCTCGACCACTCGAGAGCGGCGCGCCGCATGCGGAGCGTGAGCGGATTCTCGTCGAGCAGCCCGGCGAGCGCCTCGGCGAGCGCGCCCGGGTCGCCGGCCGGCACGAGTCGTCCCGTCTCGCCGTCGCGGATCGAGTCGCGCAGCCCGGGCACGTCGCTCGCGACCACCGGCGTGGCAAGGGCGTTGGCCTCGATCACGGTCAGGCCCCAGCCCTCCTTCTCGGAGGGGAAGACGCAGGCGCGGGTCTGCGCGAGGAGCGCATCGCGGGCGGCGTCGTCGACGAAGCCGGTGAAGTGCGTGCGGTCGGCGAGGCCGAGGGCGTGGGCCTGCGCCTCGAGCGAGGCTCGCGCCGCCCCCCGGCCGATCACGAGGACCTCGAGCCCGGGGAAGCGCGGGACGAGCTTCGCCGCCGCCTCCAGCAGGAGGTCCACCCGCTTGTAGGCCTCGAGTCGCCCGAGATAGGCGATTCGACACGGACGCGGCGCCTCGGGATCGACGGCGATCTCCGGAGGCCGGATGCCGGGCGGACTCGATCGGATGCGGTCGGACGCGATGCCGCGGGCCACGAGGTCCTGGCGCGAGCTCTCCGAGATGGCGAGGAAGAGGCAGTCGCGATAGGCGTGGGGCAGGCCGCGCTCCGCGAGGAAGACGCCGGCCGCGACCGGCCAGGCGACCTGCTGGAAGGCGACCTCGCCGAAGAGATGATGGCAGAGCGCCAGCACGGGCCGTCGGGCGTAGAGCGGGGCGTAGAAGGGAATCTTGTTCAGGCAGTCGACGACGACGTCGAAGCCCTCGCGCCGGCGGATGCGCCGGACGCGCATCGGCATGCCCGCGTAGTAGCGGGGAAGCGATCCGCATCGCTCGATCTCGAGGCCGTCGCGCGAGACCCGCCTCGCACCGCCCGCGAAGCCCGAGGCGAGCCAGTGGACCCGATGGCCGCGCGCGGCGAGTCGCGAGAAGATCTCGTTCACGTGTATCTCGGCACCCCCGGCCCTCGGATGCTCCGGGTCGCGCTCGTTCAGCACGAGGATCCGACAGGGCGGCATCGGCTCGGCTCGAGGGCCCGGCTCGGAGCGCACGGGCTCGGGTCGCGCTCGCTCGGGCCGCATGGGCTCGGGTCGCCTCGGCTCGGGCGGCACTAGAGCCGGCCCAACGCCTTTGCCAGGCGAAGCCACCAGACGATCCAGAGCGCCTCGAGGCCGATCTTCCAGGAGAGCTTCGACTCCCCGTGCGTGCGGTCGAGGAAGAAGAAGGGGATCTCCGCGATGCGCGCATCGGTCTGGACGAGCCGGAAGTTCATCTCGATCTGGAAGGCGTAGCCGTCGGCCTTGATGCGCTCGAAGCCGATGCGCTCGAGCAGCTCGCGTCGGACGGCCCGAAAGCCGCCCGTCATGTCGCTGATGTGGAGCCCCGTCGCTCGGCGCGCGTAGAGGTTGCCGAAATACGAGAGCAGGATCCGTTCGATGGGCCAGTTCACGACCGTGATCCCCTTCAGATAGCGCGAGCCCAGCACGGCATCGTGGGACTCGAGCTCGCGGAGCAGGACCGGGATCTGGTCCGGGGGATGGGAGAAGTCGGCGTCCATCTGGATCACGCGATCGGCGCCGAGCTCGAGCGCCCGCGCGAGTCCGGCACGATAGGCGGCGCCGAGCCCCGCCTTCCCCTCCCGGTGGAGGACATGGACCCGCCCCGTCTCCTCGGCGAGCTGGTCGGCGATCTTGCCCGTGCCGTCGGGCGAGTGGTCGTCGACGACGAGGATCTCGATCTCCGGGGTCTGGGCGAGGATCGCGGGGACGATTCGCGGCAGGTTCTCCGCCTCGTCGTATGTCGGGAGGACGACGATCGTCCGGGACATGGCTTCGCTCCGGGCCTCAGGGTAGTCCGTCGAGGCCGCGGCGGCAGGTCGCGGGCCGGCCGGGCCCCGAGGTGGCTTCGAGGTCCGCCCATGCCGCGCAGGAGGACGCCGACCGAAGCGAAAATGTGATCGCCGTCATCAAGCCAGGGGCCCCGGCAGACCGATAACCGGGGGAGTGCAGGCCGCGCGCAGCATCGCGCGTGCGAACGCGGCCTCACCCGAAACGGATCGGGCCTTCGCGGGCCTCCAGGAGGCGGGGACTTGGCGCGCAGCACGAGCTACGGAGCCGGATTCTCCGAGGGCTCCGGCAGCGGGAGGGTGGGGGCGACCGGCGCGACG
>CAYXLY010000325.1:0-5623 GCA_964466005.1 uncultured Spirochaetaceae bacterium
CGGCGGGTCCGTTCCGGCCGGTGCGAGGCGTCTCGAGCGCGACCTCGAGACGATCGCCGAGCGCGCCCGCAAGGGCGAGTCCGAGGCCATCCGGATCCGGGGGGCGTGCACCCATAATCTGCAGAGCCTCGACCTCGACCTGCCCCGCGACCGACTCATCGTCGTGACCGGACCCTCGGGCTCCGGAAAGTCGAGCCTCGCCTTCGACACCCTCTATGCCGAGGGTCAGCGACGTTATGTCGAGAGCCTCTCGACCTACGCCCGCCAGTTCCTCGAGCAGCTCGAGCGGCCCGACGTCGAGTCGATCGAGGGTCTCTCGCCGGCCGTCGCGATCGAGCAGAAGGGCGTCGGACGCAGCCCGCGCAGCACGGTCGGCACGATCACCGAGGTCGCCGATCATCTGCGACTGCTCTTCGCCAGAGCGGGCACGGCGCTCTGCTGGCAATGTCGCACGCCGATCTCCAGTCAGGGCCTCGAGGAGATGGTCGATCGCGTGCTGGCGCTGCCCGAGGGCACGCGGATCCAGATCCTCGCCCCCGTCGTGCGCGGCCGGAAGGGTCGATACAAGAAGGAG
The DNA here is from genome assembly GCA_964466005.1 of uncultured Spirochaetaceae bacterium. Lineage (GTDB taxonomy): Bacteria > Myxococcota_A > UBA9160 > UBA9160 > UBA4427 > UBA4427. The sequence goes on from CAYXLY010000325.1 coordinate 575, forward strand.
CTCGATCGCTTCCGGCGAGACGGCTTCGTGCGCGCCCGCATCGACGGCGAGATCCGCGAGCTCGGCGAGGAGATCGAGCTCGCCCGCAGCGCTCGGCACGACATCGAGATCGTGGTCGACCGGCTCGTCGTGAAGCCCGAGGGCCGCGGCCGACTCTCCGAGTCGCTCGCCACGGCGCTGCGGCTGGCCGACGACCTCGCGCTGATCGACGTGGTCGGTGGCGAGGACTGGTGGCTCTCCCGCTCCGGCGCCTGTCCGCGCTGCGAGGTCTCCTTTCCCGAGATCTCGCCCCGCCTCTTCTCTTTCAACAATCCCTTCGGCGCCTGCAGCGAGTGCGGAGGCCTCGGACGACAGCGGATCTTCGACGAGAGCCGCCTCGTGCCCGACCCGAGCCTCACGCTCGCGGAAGGCGCGATCGCGGCCTGGGATCTCGAGGAGGCGCGCGGATACTACGGTCGGCTGCTCGCGCTCCTCTCGGAGACTCTCGACTTCTCGCTCGACGTGCCCTGGCGCAAGCTTCCCAAGAAGGTCCGCCAGCGCCTGCTCCGGGGCGATCCGGAGCTCCGGATCGAGCTCGAGGGAGCGCCTTCGCCCCCCGCCCGGGGCCGACGGCGCCGGCCGAAGCGCGAGACCGTGAGCCGCGTCTTCGACGGCGTGCTCGGCGATCTCGAGCGGCGCCTCGAGGAGGGCGGTGCCCGGGCGGAGACGAGCCTGGCGCGCTTTCGCGTCGAGCGGCCCTGCCCGAGCTGTGAGGGCACGCGACTGCGCATCGAGGCCCGTCACGTCGAGGTGGGGGGTCGCTCGCTGCCGGAGCTCTCGGCGCTCTCGATCGCGGAGCTGGTCGACTTTCTCGAGAAGCTGCGGCTGCCCGCCCATCTCGGGCGGATCGCGGATCGCATCCTCGAGGAGGTGCGCGAGCGGCTCGGCTTCCTGCTCCAGGTCGGGCTCGGCTACCTGAGTCTCGATCGGCCGGCGGCGACCCTCTCGGGCGGCGAGGGCCAACGGATCCGGCTGGCGACCCAGATCGGCGCCCAGCTGATCGGTGTCCTCTACATCCTGGACGAGCCCTCGATCGGCCTCCACCCCCGCGATCAGGAGCGGCTGCTCGCGAGCCTCGAGCGCCTCCGGGACCTCGGCAACAGCCTGGTCGTCGTCGAGCACGACGAGGCGACCATCCGCCGCGCCGACTTCGTCGTCGACATGGGACCGGGGGCGGGCATCCATGGCGGCCGGGTCGTCGCCTTCGGGCCCCCCGCCGAGCTGTCGGCCGTGCCGGAGTCGACGACGGGCGCCTTCCTCGCCGGGCGGCGCCGCATCGAGACGCCCGCGCGCCGAACGCCGGATCCCGACGCCTGGCTCCGCCTCGCGGATTGCCGGGAGCACAACCTGAAGCACGTCGACCTCGAGATCCCGCTCGGCTGTCTCACGGTCGTGAGCGGTGTCTCCGGAAGCGGCAAGTCGACCCTGATCAACGACACGCTTCATCCTGTCCTGGCAGCCCGACTGCACGGCGCCCTCGCCGAGGCCGGGGCGCATGGCGCGCTCTCCGGGCTCGAGCGGATCGAGAAGGTGGTCGACGTGGATCAGCGCCCGATCGGCCGCAGCCCGCGCAGCAACCCCGCGACCTATAGCGGCGCCTTCGGCGGCATCCGGAGCCTCTTCGCCCAGCTGCCCACCGCGCGCGTGCGGGGATACGACAGTGGACGCTTCTCCTTCAACGTGAAGGGCGGGCGCTGCGAGGCCTGCGAGGGCGACGGGGCGATCCGCGTCGAGATGCAGTTCCTGCCCGACGTCTTCGTGACCTGCGAGGTCTGCGGAGGCCGCCGCTACGACCGGGAGACGCTCTCGATCCGCTATCGCGGCCGCAGCATCGCCGACGTCCTCGAGATGACCGTCGAGGAGGCGCTCGGGCTCTTCGAGTCGGTGCCCGCGGTGTCGAGACCGCTGCAGGCCCTCGCCGAGGTCGGCCTCGGCTACGTCCATCTCGGACAGTCGGCGACCACGCTCTCGGGCGGCGAGGCCCAGCGCATGAAGCTCGCCCGCGAGCTCGCGCGCAAGAGCAGCGGTCGCACGCTCTACCTGCTCGACGAGCCGACGACGGGACTGCACTTCGTCGACGTCGAGCTGCTGCTCGGTCTGCTCGATCGCCTCGTCGATCGGGGCAACACGGTGGTCGTGATCGAGCATCATCTCGACGTCATCCGTCATGCGGACCACGTGATCGATCTCGGACCCGAAGGCGGCGCCGAGGGCGGCCGGATCGTCGTCGCAGGACCACCCGAAGAGGTGGCGCGCTGCGACCGCTCCCATACCGGGCGCGCTCTCGCCGGATCGCTCTCTTGAGCGCCGATCGACCGGAGCCGGGCCGATCCGACCCGCGCGCGCCCTATCCCGATCTGCGGGGCGCGCTGATGCTGACGCTGCTCGCCACGCTCTCGGCAGCGCTGATCGGGGTCCTCCTGATGGACCTCGGCACGCTGGCCGCGGTCGGCGTCGGCCAGGCCCTCGGGATGGGGGCCATCGCGACGATGGCGGCCCGTCGCGTGCCGGAGCCGCAGGCCGAGAGGCTGGGCCTCCAGGGCTTCGATCCGCGCGCGATCCTGGCCGTCCTCTGTCTCGCTCCCGCGCTCCTGCTGGCCAGCGAGCTCGACAACGTCGCCGCCTCGTGGATCGGCGCGAGCGAGAGCCAGAGTGAGCGGGGAAGCGAGAGCGGGTTCGAGAGCCAGGGCGAGAATGGGATCGAGACCCAGAGCGAGAGCCCGGGCGAGAGCCCGGGCGAGAGCGCCGGCGCAGACGAAGACGAGCCCGAGGCCGTCGTGCTGGCGCCGCTGATCGACCCCGAGGATCCGTGGAGCCTGCTGCAGGCGATCGTGGTCCTGGCCGGGATCTCGCCGGTCGTCGAGGAGTTCCTGTTCCGCGGCGTGATCCAGCAGGGCCTCGCGGCGCGGCTCGGGCTGCTCCGCGGCGTGGCGTTCACCGCGCTGCTCTGGACGCTCCTGCGACCCGCACCGGTCGACCACTGGCTGCGCTTCCTCGCCGCGGCGATCGCCTCCCTGGGGTTGGGATGCGCGCTCGGCATCGTGCGCGTCGCCACCGGCTCGATCCTGGCCTCCATCCTGCTCTCGAGCCTGTGGAGCGCGATCGGCCTGACCTCCCTCGCGCTCGAGGGGAGCGTCGACCTGCCGGGCCTGAACGTGGAGCACAGCCATCTCCCCTGGCCCGTCCTGCTGGCGAGCGCCGGCCTCGTCTTCTGGGCCGGACGCCGGCTCCATCGCAGGGCCGAGGACCGCTTCCGCGTCGAGCGGGCCGCATTCGGTCTCGAGGGACCGGGCATTGGATCTCCCTGACCTCGCCGGGCGCGGGTCGAGAGACGGGACGGAAGGGACGGAGCGCGACGGGAGCCCGGATCGAAGGTCGCAGAGGCGCGGAGATGCGCCCGCAGAGAGTCGAGGAGCCCCATGGCCAGGAAGATTCCGCTCATCCTGCTCGCAGTCCTCGCAGCGCTCGTGCTGGCGGGGCTCGGGCTGCGGTGGGGCATGCTGCGCTATCAGGAGAAGGCCGCGAGCGATCCCGCCTTCTTCGAGTCGGCGATCCGGGCCTTCGAGGAGGCGGACCGGAGACAGCCGCCCGCCCCGGGCAGCGTCGTCTTCTTCGGCAGCTCGAGCATCCGCTTCTGGGACTCGCTCGAGGCGGACATGGCCCCGCTGCCCGTCGTCAATCGCGGCTTCGGCGGCGCTCATCTCTCGCATCTGATCCACAACGTCGACCGGGTCGTGCTGCCGCATGCGCCGCGGGCGGTCGTCGTCTACGCCGGCGACAACGACCTCGCGGCCGGCACTGGCAAGGACGTCGATCGGGTCGTGGGCGACTTCCAGCGCCTGGTCCGCCGCATCCACGACCGCCTCTCCGAGGCCGAGATCTTCTTCCTGTCGATCAAGCCCTCCCGTCTGCGCTGGGATCGATGGCCCGAGATGAGCCGGGCCAATCGTGAGATCGAGATCCTCACGCGATCGGATCCCCGACTGCATTTCATCGACGTCGCCCGGCCCCTGCTCGGCACCGACGGCCGGCCGCGCGCGGACGCCTTCGTCTTCGACGGGCTGCATCTGAACGATCGGGGCTATGCGATCTGGACCGCCGTGGTCGCACCCGTCCTGCGATCCGCGCTCCTCGAGACCGCGCCGCGCTCGCCGTCCTCGCCGGAGAAGCCCACTCGCTGAGCGCGCAGGGCCGGCCGGAGCCCGGAGCTCCGTGCCCCCTGCTCCTGGGCTTCGGGTCCGGGGCTTCGGGCTCCATGCCCCGAGCCCCGGGGCCGTGCAGAGGATCCGGGCTCAGCGCGGCCGGGTGCGCGCCAGACAGCGATCGATCGCAGCCAGCACGTCGACCTCGATCTCCTCGGGCGGGCGACTCGCGTCGATGCGAGTCAATCCGGGCAGGTCGAGGCCGGCGAAGATCACGCCGACCCGCTCCTGGAAGGCGAGCTCCTCGAAGGCCGGCTCGGCGATGCCGCCGCGGGCGGTGACCCGCGAGAGCCCCTCCTCTGCCGGGATCTCGAAGAGCAGGATGAGATCGGGCCGGACGAACTCGGCCTCGCTGTCGGCGAGGATCCGCTTCGGATCGAGGCCACGCGCTCCTTGATAGGCCACCGTCGAGACGTAGGAGCGATCGCTGAGGACGATCTGGCCCGCGGCCAGGGCGGGCTCGACCTTCTCTCGCAGATGCTGGCGGCGATCCTCGAAGAACCAGTCGAGCTCGGTTTCGGGCGGGACCCGGCGATCGCTCCGCGCCATCTCCCGGATCCGTCGACCCCAGGGTCCGTCGGTCGGCTCGCGCGTCTCGACGACCTCGAGACCGCGAGCGCGCAGCGCCCGCGCCGCCCGCTGGAGCTGGGTGCTCTTGCCCGAGCCATCGAGACCCTCGAAGACGATCAGGACCCCGCGGTTCTCGTCGGCCCCGTGATCCATCGGACTCCTCGAGGAGCGCTCGGCAGCGCGAGCCATCCTCTCCTCGACCTCACACCCACGAGAGCGTCCAGCCTCGGTCTCCGCC
>CAYXLY010000326.1:0-5607 GCA_964466005.1 uncultured Spirochaetaceae bacterium
CGTGCCCGGATACGAGTCGGTCGGTCGTGTCGTGCAGGCGGGCTCCCGCTCCGGTCGATGCAGCGGCGACTTCGTCTTCGTCCCCGGTGCGAGCTGCTTCGAGGGCGTGCGCGGCCTCTTCGGCGGAACGGCGGCCCGACTCGTCGTCCCCGGGAGTCGCGCCCTCGAGATCGACGAAGGCCTGGGCGAGCGAGCGGCTCTGCTCGCGCTCGCCGCTACGGCCCACCACGCCCTCGCGGCGAGCGAGTCGAAGGGTCCCGAGCTCATCGTGGGTCACGGCGTGCTCGGACGACTCCTGGCTCGACTGGCGAGCATCGAGCGCGGGGAGGCCCCGGTCGTCTGGGAGCGGGATCCGGGTCGTCGGCAGGCGGTCTCCGGCTATCGCGTCCTCGATCCTCGAGACGACACGCGTCGAGACTATGCGGCGATCTTCGACGTCAGTGGCGACGCCTCGCTTCTCGACGAGCTCATCGGACGACTGGCTCCGCGCGGCGAGATCGTCCTCGCCGGCTTCTACAGCGACGCGCTCTCGTTCCGCTTTCCGCCCGCCTTCCTGCGCGAGGCCCGCCTGCGCGTGGCCGCGGAGTGGACGCCTGCGGATCTCGCCGCCGTGAAGGAGAAGGTCGAGTCGGGACTCCTGTCCCTCGATGGACTCGTCACGCATCGCGAGAGCGCCCTGAACGCACCCGCGGCCTACGAGACCGCATTCACCGATTCTGCCTGCCTCAAGATGATCCTGGATTGGAGGAGCGTCCGATGAGAGAGCGACCGGCCGACGAGTCCACCCCCCTGCCTACCCCCCTCCCCACGCTCGACACCCAGGCCCCCTCCGACGCCTCGAACGATCCGGTCGCCGGGGTGGCGGGGGCCGCCGAGCCGGAGACCCAGGTCATCGCGATCTACGGCAAGGGCGGGATCGGAAAGAGCTTCGCGCTCGCCAACCTCTCCTACATGATGGCCCAGCAGGGCAAGAAGGTCCTGCTGATCGGCTGCGATCCGAAGAGCGACACGACGTCGCTGCTCTTCGGCGGCCGCGCCTGCCCGACCATCATCCAGACCTCGGCTCGAATGAAGAGCGCCGGCGAGCAGGTCGCGATCGGCGACGTCTGCTTCAAGCGCGACGGGGTCTTCGCGATGGAGCTGGGCGGTCCGGAGGTCGGACGCGGCTGCGGAGGCCGCGGGATCATCCACGGCTTCGAGCTGCTGGAGAAGCTGGGCTTCCATGAATGGGGCTTCGACTACGTCCTGCTCGACTTTCTCGGCGACGTGGTCTGTGGAGGATTCGGCCTGCCCATCGCGCGCGACATGTGCCAGAAGGTCATCGTCGTGGGCTCCAACGATCTTCAGTCGCTCTACGTCGCCAACAACGTCTGCTCCGCCGTCGAGTATTTCAGGAAGCTGGGCGGGAACGTCGGAGTGGCGGGCCTCGTCGTGAACAAGGACGACGGAACGGGGGAGGCCCAGGCCTTCGCCGAAGCGGTCGGCATCCCGGTGCTCGCCTCGATCCCCGCGCACGACGACATCCGGCGCAAGAGCGCGGGCTACGAGATCGTGGGCCGCCCCGGCACCCGCTGGGGGCCCCTGTTCGAGGGCCTCGCCAAGGGCGTCGCCGAGGCTCTCCCGGTACAGCCCCGACCGCTCGATCAGGAGGGGCTGCTCGGCCTCTTCGACGGAGACGAGGTCGGTCGGGACGTCGTCCTCGAGCCGGCCACGATCGAGGACATGTGCGGGCCGAGCGTGCTGGAGAGGCCGTCGCTCGAGGTGATCTACGAGAACCTGCAGGACTAGCGCCGAGGGGTCGGGACTCATGGAAACGCTCGATTCGCAGACGAAGGCCGTCGAAGGGCAGGCGGAGGAGCCGGTCGCCGGCGACGTCACTCCGATCCTCGGTGACGGCTCGGGATGTCACGGCGGTCGTGACCAGATGCGCCGAGCGGCGATGGCCGCCGGCCAGAGCGAGACGCTCGAACGCTACGCCGCCGACTATCCGACCGGTCCGCACGATCAGCCCCAGAGCATGTGTCCGGCCTTCGGCTCGCTACGCGTGGGCCTTCGCATGCGACGGACGGCGACCGTGCTCTCGGGCTCGGCCTGCTGTGTCTACGGTCTCACCTTCACCTCCCACTTCTACGGCGCCCGGCGCACGGTGGGCTACGTGCCCTTCGACTCGGAGACGCTGGTCACGGGGAAGCTCTTCGAGGACATCCGGGAGGCGGTTCACGCCCTGGCGGATCCGGAGCGCTACGACGCCGTGGTCGTGACCAATCTCTGCGTCCCGACGGCCTCGGGCGTGCCGCTTCGACTGCTTCCGAAGCAGATCAACGGGGTTCGGATCATCGGGATCGACGTGCCGGGCTTCGGCGTGCCCACGCATGCCGAAGCCAAGGACGTGCTCGCGGGGGCGATGCTGCGATTCGCTCGGACGGAGGTCGAGGAGGGGCCAGTGCAAGCGCCGCGCGATGGGCGAAGCGACCGACCCTCGGTGGCGCTCGTCGGCGAGATGTTCCCTGCCGACCCCGTCGGCATCGGCGCGATGCTCGAGCCGCTCGGTCTGGCCGCGGGGCCGGTCGTACCGACCCGGGAATGGCGCGAGCTCTACGCGGCGCTCGACTGTGCTGCGGTGGCTGCCCTTCATCCCTTCTACACGGCGGTCCATCGGGAGTTCGAGGCGGCCGGGCGACCCACCTTCGGCTCTGCCCCGGTCGGGCACGACGGGACGGCCGCCTGGCTCGACGCCGTCGGTGAGACCTTCGGGCTGCCCGGGGATCGCGTCGCCTCCGTGCAGAACCGCTTCCTGCCCCTCATCCGACAGGCTCTCGCGGACGCCCCGATTCGCGGCCGGATCACGCTCTCCGGCTACGAGGGGTCGGAGCTGATCGTGGCGAGGCTGCTGGCGGAGTCCGGGGCGGACATTCGTTATGTCGGGACCGCGTTGCCCCGCACGCCCTGGTCCGATCCGGATCGCGAGTGGCTGGAGTCCCGTGGCGTGCACGTCCAGTACCGGGCATCGCTCGAGCAGGACCTGGCCGCCCTGCTCGAGTTCGAGCCGGATCTCGCGATCGGGACGACCCCCGTCGTGCAGAAGGCCAAGGAGCAGGCGACGCCCGCGCTCTACTTCACGAATCTCATCTCCGCCCGACCCCTCATGGGCGTGGCCGGCGCGGGCTCCCTGGCGCAGGTCGTGGGCACCGCGATCGCGGGCAAGCCGCGCTTCGACGAGATGAGGGCCTTCTTCGAAGACGTGGGACACGGCGATCGGGCCGGCGTCTGGCAGAACGTTCCGGAAGACCGGTCCGCGTTCCGGGCGCGTCAGGCGCGAAAGCAGGCGAAGGCCGCTCGCACGAAGGCCGTCGAGGAGGGGATCGGATGCTGATCCTCGATCACGACCGGGCGGGGGGCTATTGGGGCTCGGTCTACGTGTTCACCGCGATCAAGGGATTGCAGGTGATCATCGACGGGCCGGTGGGATGCGAGAATCTTCCGGTCACGTCGGTGCTCCACTACACGGATGGCCTCCCGCCTCACGAGCTGCCGATCGTCGTGACGGGCCTCGCCGAGGAGGAGCTCGGTCAGCACGGCACCGAAGGCGCGATGCGGCGCGCCCACGAGAGCCTCGATCCCGATCTTCCCAGCGTCGTCGTCACGGGCTCCATCGCCGAGATGATCGGCGGTGGCGTCACGCCCGAGGGCACCTCCATCCAGCGATTCCTGCCTCGCACGATCGACGAGGATCAATGGCAGAGCGCCGATCGCGCGATGTACTGGCTCTGGTCCCAGTACGGCCCCAAAAAGGTGCCGCAGCGCAAGGCTCGCAAGCCCGACGAGAAGCCGCGGGTCAACATCATCGGACCCGCCTACGGAATGTTCAACCAGGCTTCCGACCTCGCCGAGATCCAGCGCTTGATCGAGGGGATCGGCGCGGAGGTGAACCTGGTCTTTCCACTGGGCAGTCATCTCGAGGACGTCCCTCGACTCGCCCAGGCGGACGTGAACGTCTGCCTCTATCGCGAGTACGGACGGCTGCTCTGCGAGGCGCTCGAACGCCCCTATCTCCATGCGCCCATCGGGCTCCATAGCACGACGCGCTTCCTCCGGAAGCTCGGGGAGCTGCTGGAGATCGATCCGGAGCCCTTCATCGAGCGCGAGAAGCACACGACGATCAAGCCGCTCTGGGATCTCTGGCGCTCGGTCACCCAGGATTTCTTCGGAACGGCCAGCTTCGGAATCGTCGCCAACGAGACCCACGCGCGCGGCATCCGGAGCTTTCTCGAGAACGAGATGGGCCTGCCCTGCAGCTTCGCCTTCTCGAGACGTCCGGGAGTCAAGCCCGACAACGACGCCATCCGTCGGGCCGTGCAGGAGCAGACGCCCCTGATCGTCTTCGGAAGCTACAACGAGCGGATGTATCTCGCGGAGGTCGCCTCCCGGGCGATCTTCCTGCCCGCCTCGTTTCCCGGCGCGATCATCCGTCGCCATACCGGCACTCCCTTCATGGGCTACTCCGGAGCGACCCATCTCGTCCAGGAATGCTGCAACGCGCTCTTCGATGCGCTCTTCCACGTGCTGCCCCTCGCCAGCGAGCTCGACGACGCCATCGAAGCGACTCCGGCCCGCTCGCATGCCGAGCTGCCCTGGGACGAAGAGGCCCGGACGGCATTCGATCGACGGCTTGCGGCGCATCCCGTTCTGACGCGGATCTCGGCGGCCAAGCGGCTTCGGGACGCGGCGGAGCGAGCGGCGAGGCAATCGGGCGAGGATCGGGTGAGCGCGACGCACGTCACGCAGTCTGCGGACCGGCTGCTCCAGGGGGTCGTCGCGGCATGACGGTGTCCTCCGCGACCGTGGACGAGGACGTGGATCCGCGGCGGGCTGCCGGGGATCGACGGCGAAAGACGGAGCTCGGTGTCCAGGGGTGGCGATCGGGTCCATGGATCCATGGAGAGGAAAGGGGCGGGTCGATGTTGAAATGTCCGGATGCCGAGAGGCGTCAGCTACAGCGGATGATCCTGGTGGGCTTCATCGCCCTCCTCGTACCGGCGATGATCGGCCGTCTGACCGGCTGGCGATGGCGTCCCTGGCCGCCTGGACCCACGGGTTACAGCTCGGTCATCGCCGAAGCCAAGGCGGCGGCCGACACCTACATCCCCCTCGGCTTCATCGAGTGGTAGTCGAGACACGATTCGCGCCCGGCATCGCCGGGCGGGAAGCCGGCCGAGGCCATCCTGGTCGAGGCCCCCTGCCGCGAGGGTCTTCGCGGTAACGGCCGAGAGGCCAAGAGGGCCCGTTGGCCCGTCTGGAGGTGATCTCATGTCCAATGCCGAGCCCGGAGTCAGAGCCCGAGAGGGCACGCTCTCGGGGCTGACCGAGAACGAAGCGAAAGAGTTCCACAAGATCTTCATGATGAGCTTCGCGATCTTCACGCTGATCGCGATCATCGCGCACTTCCTGGTCTGGCAGTGGCGCCCGTGGCTGCCCGGACCGGAGGGCTACTCGGCGATGATTCTCGAGGCCCCGAGGTACGCGGCCGCTCAGATCATCTCGTTCCTGGTGTAGACGCCAGATAGACAGGTAGGAGGTCGAATCATGTGGCGAATCTGGCTTCTCTTC
>CAYXLY010000327.1:0-5583 GCA_964466005.1 uncultured Spirochaetaceae bacterium
CCCGGCCCCGAATCTCGCGCCGGCGCTCCGGGACGCGCTCTGCGATTCGGCCGTTCGCTTCGCGCGCGAGATCGGCTACCGCAACGCCGGCACCGTCGAGTACCTGGTCTCGGGCGAGGACTACTACTTCATCGAGATGAATCCGCGACTCCAGGTCGAGCACACCGTCACCGAGGAGATCACGGGCGTCGACATCGTGGCGAGCCAGATCCGGGTGGCGATGGGCGAGACGCTCGCCGAGATCGGCGTCTCCCAGGAGTCGGTGGCGCCCCGGGGCTTCGCGATCCAATGTCGGGTGACGACGGAGAACCCGGAGAATCGATTCCTCCCGGACTACGGCCGGATCATCTCCTACCGATCGCCCGGCGGACTCGGCGTTCGTCTCGACGCCGGCAACGCCTTCCCCGGTGCCTATATCACGCCCTATTACGACTCCCTGCTCGCCAAGCTCACCACGCGGGGGCGCGACCTCGAAGAGGCCTCGACGAGGGCGCTCCGGGCGCTCGGCGAGTTCCGTGTCCGCGGGGTCGACACCAACGTGGCCTTCCTCAAGAAGGTGATCGCCCATCCGATCTTCCGGTCGGGGGCCTGCGACACGCACTTCATCGCCGAGACGCCGGAGCTCCTGCGCTTCGAGGGGGATCGCGGCGTCGGGACGCGATTGCTGCAGTACCTCGGTGACGTGACGGTGAACGGGAAGCCGAACGTCGACCGGATCGACCCGGACTCGATCCATCGGGAGCCCCATATCCCCCATTTCGATCGCCGGGCCGAGCCGCCGGCGGGCACGAAGCAGCGCTTCGAAGAGCTCGGCGCCGAGGGCTTCGTCTCCTGGATGGCGGACCACGGTCCGGTTCTGGTGACCGACACGACCTTCCGGGATGCACACCAATCGCTGCTCGCGACGCGGCTGCGGACCCAGGACATGCTGGCGGTCGCACCGGCGCTCGCTCGCGAGGCTTCCGGACTCTTTTCCCTCGAGATGTGGGGCGGAGCGACCTTCGACGTCGCGATGCGCTTTCTCGACGAGGATCCCTGGGAGAGGCTCGACCGCCTGCGCGCGGCCATCCCGAACATCCTCTTCCAGATGCTTCTGCGGGGAGCGAACGCCGTCGGCTACACGACCTACCCGGACAACGTCGTCCGCGAGTTCATCTTCGAGGCGAAGGATCGGGGCATCGACCTCTTCCGCATCTTCGACTCGTTGAACTGGTCCGAGCAGATGCAGGTCGCGATCGACGCGGTGCGCGAATGCGGCGGGATCGCAGAGGCCTCCATCTGCTACACCGGCGACATCCTGGATCCCTCCCGGGAGCGATACGCGCTCGACTACTACGTCGGGCTCGCGAAGGAGCTCGTCGGCCGCGGGGCCCACCTGCTCGCGATCAAGGACATGGCGGGGCTGCTCAAGCCCTATGCCGCCGGCCGTCTGGTCGAGGCCCTGAAGCAGGAGGTCGACGTACCGATCCATCTCCACTCGCACGACACGTCGGGAATCCAGGCCGCCGCCTACCTGCGGGCGGTCGAGGCGGGCGTCGACGCGATCGACTGCGCCTTCGGGCCCCTCTCCGGGTCGACGAGTCAGCCGAACCTGCAGAGCGTCGTCGCCATGCTGGCGCACTCGCCCCGGGCGAGCGACCTCGACTTCCAGAAGCTCCTTCCCTTCGATGCCTACTGGGAGGCCGTGCGCAGCGAGTACCGCGCCTTCGACAAGGGTCCCTGGCACGGGAGCGCCGAGGTCTACGAGCACGAGATTCCCGGCGGTCAGTATACGAATCTGAGGACCCAGGCCGTGGCGATGGGGCTCGGCGAGCGGTGGCGCGAGGTGACCCGGATGTACGCCGAGGTGAACCGCCTCTTCGGAGACGTCGTCAAGGTCACCCCTTCTTCCAAGGTCGTGGGAGACATGGCCCTCTACATGCTCTCGAACGGGATCACGCCCAACGAGGTCATGGAGCGGGGGAGGGACCTCACCTTTCCGGTGAGCGTGGTGGAGTATTTCGAAGGCAAGATCGGTCAGCCGCCCTACGGGTTCCCCGAGCCGCTCCGCAGCCTGGTGCTGAAGGATCGGGAGCCGATCGCCGGGCGACCCGGAGCCGAGCTCGAGATGGCCGACTTCGAGCAGACGAGGCGCGAGCTCACGAAGAAGCTCGATCGGGCGCCGACGCGCGCGGAATGCCTCGCGTACCTGCTCTACCCGAAGGTCTACCTCGATTTCCTCGAGTCACGCGAGCGGCACGGCACCCACGTCTCCTCGCTGCCGACGACGGCGTTCTTCCACGGCATGGGCCTGGCCCAGGAGATCCACGTCGAGATCGAGCGAGGTCAGGGGCTGGTGATCCGGCTCGTGGCGATCGGAGACCCGGACGCGGAGGGCAAGCGCGCGATCTTCTTCGACCTCAACGGTCAGCCGCGTCGGATCACGGTCCACGATCGCACGCTGGGGATCCAGATCGAGAAGCGCGCCAAGGCCGATCCGGAGGACCCGCGTCACGTCGGAGCGCCGCTCCCGGGGCTGCTCGCCTCCCATGCCCACTCCGAAGGAGCGAGCGTCCGCGCCGGAGAGCGACTCTGCGTGATCGAAGCCATGAAGATGGAGTCCAACGTGACGGCCCCGCTCGGCGCGCGGATCCAGAAGATCCACGTGCCCGCCGGAGAGCACGTCGAGTCCGGAGACCTGCTCTTCACGCTCGATCCGACCTGAGGCTCGCTGCGGCCGTGGGGGGGCGGAGGGCGCCCGTCTCGGCCCCCTCGTCGAGGGACAGCCAGAGCCGGAGCAGGTGCCGGCGGCGCTCGGGCTCGGGATGATCCCGGTAGGCGGTGCGGGCGTGGACGACCGTGTGGTTCGAGAGCAGCTGCATGTCGCCCGGTTCGAGAGCCATGTCGAGGCGGAGCTCCGGCGAGCCGGCCCACGCATCGTAGCGATCGAGCAGCTCGATCCGGTCGGGCGGCAGCGGCCCGATCTCGGGCAGCCGGGCGACCGATCGGAAGTACTCTCCGTGATGGAAGGTTCGCAGTCTCCCGCTCGCATCGAAGCGGCAGGGCGGAATCTCGAGCCAGCCCCGCGCGCCCTCCGGATGCTCGTCGCGACGGTCGAGCGCGAAGGGCTCGAAGAGCAGGGCCGCGCGCTCGGGGTCCTCCTCGAAGAGGGCATTCCAGATGGCGACCGAGCTCGCGATCCGGCTCTCGCCGCCCTCGGCTGCGGTCCGGAGACAGAGCAGCCCGACGACATCCGCCGCATCGCAGTGGAAGCCGATGTCGCTCGCCGTGCGGTAGAGGCGGACGTTCGGCGAATCGATCTGCTCCCCCGTGTCGCGGACGTGTCCGAGCAGGTCGTTCGCGGCGTTCTGGGCGCCGGGCAGCCCGAGATGCTGACCGAGGCCCCAGAAGGCGAGGGCGCTCCGGGCCTCGCCCCAGGCCTCCACGGGAAGACCGGAGACCAGAACGAAGCCTCGCCCCGCGGCCAGCTGGCGTCGCCAGCCGTCGATGCGCGCGGCGAGTCCAGGGAGAGGGAAGCGCGCGGGATCGATCTCCTCGATCGGGGTCTCCGTTCTCTCGATCTCGTCGAGAGCCCGTTCGATCTCCATCAGCTCTTCTTCCGAGAGTCGCTCCCGCCACTCGCTCGACCGCGACTGCAGTCTCGAGCCGTGCCAGGCCGCCGGACCCGTCAGGCGGGTCGAGGGACGCCCGGCGTGGGGGCGATCGAAATAATGCAGGGTCTGCTCGGCGAAGGAGCGCATTCGGCGCGGAGAGCTCATCGGGACACCTCTCGAGAGACCGGAGCATCGCGAGCGGAGCACGCGACCGGCATCGCGGTCGAGCTTAGGCAGGTCGGGACCTCGGGAAAAGGGCATGGGGCCGGGCGCGCGCCGGGGCACGCCGAGTAGCGGTCCGGACGGGTCGTGCGGACCGGAACGCGGCGATCTAGGCTCTCGACCGATGGCGATCCCGGTCCCGCATGGGGCCGGGTCGACGGCGAGCTGCGGAGCGATCCCGCGTTCCGATGTCCGCGATCCACGACCCCATCGATCAGAGGCCCGCTCTGCGAGCGAGGCATGGAGAGCTCGAGATGGCAAACGACGCACGAGGACCCCAGACCAATCCCGGAGACATCGCGAACTGGCCGATCCTCAAGATCGACTATCGCACGGACGCCGACCGCATCGCGCCGCTGCTGCCGCCCGGCATCGACCCCGGCGCCGAGCCGAACGTCCACCTCTCGATCTACAACGTTCCCGTGCCGGACGAGCCCGAGTACGGGATCTTCATCACGGTCGACGCCGACTATCGCGGCACGCCGGGCCTCTACACGCTCGGATACGGGATCGATCAGGAGTCGGCGATCTTCATCAGCCGCGACATGAACGGCCAGCCGAAATTTCCCTGTCAGACCGATTATTTCCGTCTCGGCGAGAGCGTCAGGGCCCGCTGCACGCACCAGGGCTACACGTTCGTCGAGTTCGAGGGGCGCTCGACCGGCCCCGCGGAGAAGCCGGCCGACTACGAGGAGAACGAGTGGTGGATCAAGGTCTCGCGCGCCGTCGGTGGAGCGGAGAAGGCCTATGATTTCCCGCCGCACGTCGTGCGCGTCCGGAGCACCTACTCCACGGCCCACGTCGAGAACGTCGAGGGAGAGCTCACGCTCCTGCCGAGCAAGTGGGATCCGATCGCGACGTTGCTGCCGATGCGCGAGTACCAGGGCGCTCGCCTGTGGACGCCGACCTTCCTCGGTCGCGAGATCACTCTCGAGGGCGCACTCGATCCCGACGCCTTCTGGCCCTTCGTGGACACGATCGGAGGCTCGCGCTGGCCGGGTGAGAACGGCGGCCCCAGGCGAAGCTGAGTCTGCGTTCCGCCCGTCGAGGGGTGCGAGGATCCCGACGTCCGGGCCGGCCGGCCGCGCTCGGGCTCGATCGACTCGGAGCTCAGGAGAGCGAGGCCAGGTACTCGCTCTCCTGGATCGCCCGCTGGGCGAAGAGGGGATGCGCCTGCATGCGTTCGAGATAGTCGGAGAGCGCCGGCCAGCGTCGCGCGTCCACCTCGAAGTCCGCGGCGCGCGCGTTCACGAAGGCCGTCGTCACGGCCAGGTCCGCGATCGACAGGGCGTCCCCGACCAGGAAGCGCAGCGCCGCCTCCGGCTCCCCCGCGCTCCCAGGTGGAGTGGCCCGATCGGGATGATCTCGCGACTCGGGAGCCCGGGTCTCGGGGATCCGGGCCTCGAGGATCTTGGCCTCGGGGATCTGGGCCTCGAGGATCTGGGCCTCGAGGATCTGGGCCTCGAGGATCTGGGCCTCGAGATAGTCGAGCTCGGGCGGGAGTCGATTCTCGAGGATCCCCTTCAGCCGGGTCTCGTCGGTCGGCTCGTTGCGGACCGTCGGCTTGATCAGCCGCTCGAGCACGATCCCGCGGAGCACGAGGTCCTGGAGCGCCGTGTCCGCGTACTCCTCGAGCCAGAGCGCGCGAGCGCGCAGGGCGGGATCCCTGGGATAGATCGGCGGATCCGGATGACGATGCTCGAGATAGTCGCAGATCACGGACGAGTCGCAGAGGCGCACCAGATCGACCTCGAAGGCGGGGATCTTC
>CAYXLY010000328.1:0-5583 GCA_964466005.1 uncultured Spirochaetaceae bacterium
CGTGGCCCGCGCCGCCTCCGGGTACCACTGGTCCCAGCAGACGAGCACCCCGAGCCGGCCGGCCTCGGTCTGATGGCTGCGGAATCCCAGATCCCCGGGCGTGAAGTAGAACTTCTCGTAATAGAGGGGGTCGTCCGGGATGTGCATCTTGCGATAGCGGCCGACGAGAGCGCCTCGGGCGTCGATCACGACCGCGGTGTTGTGGTAGAGGCCCGGGGCGCGGCGCTCGAACAGGGAGGCCACGACCGAGACGCCCCGATCGCGGGCCAGCGCGGAGATCGCCTCCGTCGAGGGGCCCGGGATCGGCTCGGCCCAGTCGAAGCGAGCGGGATCCTCGCTCTGGCAGAGGTAGAGCGAGCGGAAGAGCTCGGGAAGACAGACGACCTGGGCCCCGTCGGCCGCCGCCTGCGAGATGCCATCGAGCGCGCGCGCGAGGTTGGCCTCCTGCGACGCCTCGCATCGCATCTGGACCAGACCGACTCGACGCGTGCTGGACTCCATGACCCCTCCCGGCTCCGCGCCTTCTGGACTCTCGTCTCCGCCCTGACCCGCGTCCGCCCGACGTCCACCCGTCCACCACGCGTCCGGCGCACCGCGCGTCCCGCGCCGCCGCCTTGAATACGGCACGACCCGTCGGCGTGCAAGACGACGGGTCGGTCGTGACCGCAGCTGTCACGACGCCTCCGCACGCTTCCCGCAAGAGACGGGGAGATCGCCATGAGGTCGAGCAGGACGCACAGGACGCAGACCAGAAGCGAGAGGCCGCGAGGCGCTCGAGTGGAGGCTCGGGGGAGTGGAGTCGCGAGGGCTTCGGGGTCGCCGCGGGAGTCGCGGGCCGAGCCGCCGGGCGCGGGCTCCTTCGGCGGTCTCGGGGAGGCGATCCTGACGCTGCTGGCGGTCGTCCTCTTCGGGCTCGGCTGGGCTCAGATCGAGGTCGCGCGCCTCCCGACCGCGAGCCTGGGCTCGACCCCCGCGCTGACGGACCGGGATTTCGGCGGAGGCTCCTGGAATCGGTACGCTCGCCGGTCGCCGTCCGGGTGCAGCCCGAGGCCGGGGGAGAGCAGCCTGCCGAGGCAAGGAGCCTTTCGATGCCGAGGAAGATGAGCGGAACGACCCGGGTGACGGCAGCGACCGGAGAGAGCCGGGAAGGATCCGGCGAAGCAGAGAGGCCTTCGGCCGTTCCGCTCGCGGAGGACCGCGTCGAGGCTCTCCGCGGCGGAGCCGAGGGACGGCGGCGACCGGACTCCAGACGGACGATTCTCGTGGACGGCTTCAACGTCCTCCATGCCGTGCTGCTCGGGCGGGATCGGGCGGATGGCTGGTGGCGACGCGCGCTCCGCGAGCGTCTGCTGGATCGCGTGACGTCCTGGACTGGCGGAGAAGACGAGATCTGGGTCGCCTTCGACGGCGCTCGGCCGGCCCGCTCGGTATGGGCGGAGCCGGTCGCGACCCCGAGCGAGAAGACCGCGGGAGAGCGTGGCAAGGGGGGGCCGACGGTCCACAGCGTCTTCGTCGAGTCGGCGGACGACTGGATCGTCCGCCGCGCCCGGCGCGCGGAGCGGCCCGAGGGCGTGGTCGTCGTCAGTGCCGATCGCAAGGTGGCCGGACGAGCCCGGAGCGCGGGCTGCGAGGTTCTCACCCCGTGGGCCTTCATCGAACGCTGCCCGGCCCCCGAAGGCCACGATGAGATCGCTCAGGCAGAGCCCGGCGGCGGGGTCCCGGCTTAGAGGCGCTCCGGGAGATTCAGGAGACAGGATTCAGGAGGGGGAAGGACGACCGTCGTTCGGCGGCCCGAAGCTCTCGACGATCCGGGAGGCGTTCTCCTCGACCGCGCGACCGCTCACGTCGATCGTCCGCCATCCGCGCGAGCGGAAGAGCCTGCGGGCCCTGTCGAGCTCCAGCATCACATGGTCGGGGTCGGTGTAGCTCGTCGACGAGGGCGCCTTCATCGTCCTCAGCCGCGCCGTCCTCACCGAGAGCAGGGTCCCGGGATCGACCGTCAGCCCGAACACCCGCCAGGCGCTCAGCTCGAGCAGCTCCTTGGGCGGCTCGAGCCCCGGAATCAGCGGCACGTTGCCGGTCTTGTAGCCACGCTGCGCCAGATACATCGAGAGCGGCGTCTTCGAGGTCCGGGAGACGCCCGTCAGGACGATGTCCGCCTCGTGGAGCGTATGCAGGTTCGCGCCATCATCGTGGCGCACGGCGAACTCGACGGCCTCGACTCGCTTGAAGTAGTCGTCCGAGAAGCCGTGGAGGAGACCGGGCTGATGTCTCGGCTCGACGTGAAGTCGCTGCGCCACCTTCATGATGAGCGGGCCGAGCAGATCCACGACGACGACACCTCGTGCCTCCGCGTCGCGCAGCAGCGCGTCGACGATTCCCCCATCGACCAGGCTGAAGACGACGATCGCGTTCGCCTCCTGCGCCTTCTCGAGCACGCGGCGGACGTCGGAGAGCGAGCGGGTATCCCGGAAGACCCGCAGCCGCCAGGGCTCGCCGAACTGGACCATCGCCGCGCGAACCGCCGCGCTTCCCGTATCGCCCGTCCCGTCCGAGACGACGAAGACCGTCATGCCTTCCCGGCTGGAGTCCGTGGAGTCCGTCATGCCCGCCAGAGTAGCGGCATGCCCCCGGCCGTGCTCCGTAGGCGTCCACCTCGCGATCTCCCCGGCCCCTCCCTTCGCGTCATCCGGCGCCGCGGCAGCCCGCCGTTGACGCGATCAGATGCCCCCTGCATGATCTGCGGCCCATGCCCTACGACCCGTCCCGAATCGAGAAGAAGTGGCAGGACCATTGGGAGGCCCACGCCACCTTTCGCGCGGAGCTCGACCCGGCGCGCCCCAAATACTACGTGCTCGACATGTTTCCCTATCCGTCGGGCGAAGGTCTCCACGTCGGTCACCCCGAGGGCTACACCGCCACCGACATCATGGCGCGCTACAAGCGCATGCGCGGATTCAACGTGCTGCACCCGATGGGCTGGGATGCCTTCGGACTGCCCGCGGAGCAGTACGCGATCAAGACCGGGACCCACCCTCGCCTCACGACCCGACGCAACATCGACAACTTCAAGCGCCAGATCCAATCGCTCGGCTTCAGCTACGACTGGTCGCGGGAGATCGACACCACCGACCCCGACTACGTCCGCTGGACCCAGTGGATCTTCCGCAAGCTCTACGAGCTCGGCCTCGCCTACGAGGCGGAGGTTCCCGTCAACTGGTGTCCCGAGCTCGGGACGGTCCTCGCGAACGAGGAGGTGATCGACGGCCGCAGCGAGATCGGTGGGCATCCCGTCGTGCGGATGCCGCTCAAGCAGTGGATGCTGCGCATCACCGCCTACGCGGATCGACTGATCGAGGACCTCGAGGAGCTCGACTGGCCCGAGCCGATCAAGAAGATGCAGCGGGACTGGATCGGGCGCTCCGAAGGCGCGCGGGTCCGGTTTCCCGTCGCAGGCGAGGACGGGCTCGAGATCGAGGTCTTCACGACCCGACCCGACACCCTCTTCGGGGCCACCTACATGGTCCTCGCCCCCGAGCACCCGCTGGTCGAGCGGATCACGACCGAGGCACAGCGCGCGGAGGTCGAGGCCTACGTGGCGCGTGCGGCTCATCGCAGCGAGCGGGCCCGGATGGCCGAGGCCGGCGAGAAGACGGGCGTGGCGACGGGCGCGCGAGCGCGCAATCCCGTGACCGGCGAAGAGATTCCGATCTGGGTCGCCGACTACGTTCTCGCGACCTACGGCACGGGCGCCATCATGGCCGTCCCCGGTCACGACGAGCGCGACTGGGCCTTCGCGAAGACCTTCGAGCTCCCGATCGTCGAGGTGGTCTCGGGGGGCGACGTCGAGCAGGCAGCCCATACGGGACCGGGTCGTGCCACGGGCTCGGGCTTTCTCGACGGACTCGAGACCGAGGACGCGAAGCGCCGCATGATCGACTGGCTGGAGGCCGAGGGATCCGGCCAGGGAACCGTGACCTACAAGCTCCGCGACTGGCTCTTCAGCCGTCAGCGCTACTGGGGCGAGCCCTTCCCCGTCATCCATCGGGAGGATGGATCGATCGAGCTCGTGCCCGAGTCCGATCTCCCGCTCACGCTACCCGAGCTCGAGGACTTCAAGCCCGGCGGAGAGGGCTTCGAGTCTCCGCTCGCGCGGGCGAAGGGATGGATCGAGACGACGGATGCGCAGGGTCGAAAGGTCCTGCGCGACCCGAACACCATGCCCCAATGGGCCGGGAGCTGCTGGTATTTCCTCCGCTTCACGGACCCGACGAACGAGCGAGCGCCCTGGTCCGCCGAGGCCGAGCGCTACTGGATGCCCGTCGACCTCTATGTGGGGGGCGCGGAGCACGCGGTGCTCCATCTGCTCTACTCGCGCTTCTGGCACAAGGTCTTCTTCGACCTGGGCCTCGTGCATACGAAGGAGCCCTTCCAGAAGCTCGTGAACCAGGGAATGATCCTCGGCGAGAGCTTCCGTTACTACGACGACGACGTCAGGGACGAGCGCCCGGCCAGCCTGCGACGCTATCCCGCCTCGGCGGTTCGCGAGACGGAGGAAGGCCCCGTCGCCCGCGACGACGGGCGGCCGCTGAAGGCTCGCTGGGTCCAGCTTCGCGAGGTCGCCTACGACGACGCCGGCAACCCGGTTCATCCCGAGGATCCCGACCTCCCCCTCGAGCGCGTCATCGAGAAGATGTCCAAGAGCAAGGGCAACGTCATCAATCCCGACGACGTGATCGCGGAGCACGGTGCCGACTCGATGCGCCTCTACGAGATGTTCATCGGCCCACTCGAGAAGGCCGCCCCCTGGTCGACCGAGGGCATCCAGGGAATCTACCGCTTCCTCCAGCGCGCCTGGCGCCTCTTTCATGAGGAGATGGAAGCCCAAGAAGATGCGGCAGGGGAGCGGTTCCGGGCACCGGTGGAGGGAGCCGGCAGCGACGCTCAGCAGCGGCTCACGGCTCGCACGATCGCGGGCGTCACCGACGATCTCGAAGCCATGCGGTTCAACACCGCGATCTCGAAGCTCATGATCTTCGCCCGCCAGATCAAGAAGGACGCCCCCCTGCCCCGCGCCTCGGCCGAGGCCTTCATCCTGCTCCTCTCCCCCATGGCGCCCCATTTCGCCGAGGAGATCTGGTCGCTTCTCGGTCACACCGAGAGCCTGGCGTACGAGCCCTGGCCCGTCGCCGACGAGAAGCTCCTCTCCGAGGATCGGGTCACATGGGTGCTCCAGGTGAACGGGAAGAAGCGAGGCGAGATCGAGCTGCCCGCGGACGTCTCGCGCGAGGATGCCGAGGCCGCCGCGCTCGCGCACGAGAACGTCCAGAAGGTCCTGGCCGGACGCGCCCCGAAGAAGGTGATCGTCGTCCCCGGCCGACTCGTGAACGTCGTCGGCTGAGACCCGGACGCGCGGGGCGCGAGGCGCGGCCCTCGAGCCGCGGCAAAGGCACTCGACCGGATCTATTCGCTCGCAGCGACCTCGAGCCCATCGCGCACGTCCGTCACGCCGGGTGTCTGCGCCGCCGCCTGGAAGGCGGCCTGCTTCGCCTCCCAGCTCGAGACCCGACCGGAGATCGACAC
>CAYXLY010000329.1:0-5539 GCA_964466005.1 uncultured Spirochaetaceae bacterium
CCTCGAGCCGGCCTCCGGTCTCGCGCCGGGCGAAGAGACGGGCGGGCAGGACGCGAGTCGCATTCAGGACCAGCAGGTCACCGGCTCGCAGCCAGCCAGGCAGCTCGCGCACGCGGTGGCTCGGGCCCGACTCGACGACGCGTCCCGACGGCCGATCCAGGACCATCAGGCGGGCGTCCTCTCGCCGCTCGGCCGGCGACTGCGCGATGCATCGATCGGGAAGCTCGAAGTCGTAGGCGTCGAGCACCGCGAGAGGATCTTCGTCGGTCCTTTCCCGGGTCATGGTCGCGCAGCCGTCTCCGGTCGGGCCTCCGCGGAGACTGCGGCAGCGGAGGAGACGGAGGAGGCCGGCGGGGCGCTCGCCAACGCCCTGCGCAGCGCGGGAGACTCCGCGATGGCATCGTCCGAGAAGAGGAGCTCCCCCGAGAATCCCTGCTCACGCAGGATCTCGAGCTGTCGTAGTGCCCGTTCGGGGTCGTCGTCGAAGAGCCACACGCCGACTCCGGGCCAGAGACGATCGGCGAGGGGCCAGCCCGCGAAGGTCTCGACCTGATAGCGGAAGAGCCGATCGTCGAGCGTGTAGACCATGGGCATGGCGAGGTCGATCGCGCCGGACTCGAGCCAGCGGCGCCAGTCCTGGGCGAGGGACAGATAGGCGCGATCGAAGTAGGGAATCACCGCGGCCGAGAGCACCAGATCCGGCTGCAGACTGCGCGCGGCCGCCGCGATCTCCTCCACCAGCTTCGTGACCTGGGCTCGGCGCCAGTCGTCCCAGATCGAGGCCCGA
This sequence comes from uncultured Spirochaetaceae bacterium, assembly GCA_964466005.1. Classification (GTDB taxonomy): domain Bacteria; phylum Myxococcota_A; class UBA9160; order UBA9160; family UBA4427; genus UBA4427. The sequence continues at coordinate 788 of CAYXLY010000329.1, forward strand.
CGCACGACGCCGGGCGGGGCGCCCTCGATCGGATCGGGCTGCCCCGTCTCGGCGCGGTAGCGGGCCCGGCCGATCGCGCCGTAGCCGAACTCGAGGCCGACCCCGAAGCGAGAGCCGGGGCTGAACGGGAGGACGCCGGGATGTCGGATGTAGTCGAGATGGAGTCCGTCGAGATCCGGATGGCGCGCGACCAGATCCGCGAATATCTCGACCAGGCGTGCGCGAACCGTCGGGACTGCCGGATCGAGGTAGACCCCGCGTGTTCCCATGCGGTAGTAGCGTCGATCCGGCGGCGGCACGTCGAGGTCCGGATAGTCGAGGATGGAGCGGCCGCTGCGATCGACCAGCACGGCCGAGCGTCCGAGATCCTCGATCAACCGGGCGTCGCGACGGGTCGACAGGGAGAGTACGTTCACCCAGGCATGCACCCGGAGGCCCCGATCATGCGCCGCCCCCAGCAGGGAGTCGAAGGCGTCGACCTCCGGGATCGAGCCGGCGGGGGCCGCCTCGATGTCGAGGGACGTCGGATAGAAGACCCGTCCTCCCCGGTAGACCTGGACGAAGAGGTCCGAGGCGCCGAGCTCGACCGCGCGATCGAGCAGGCTCGGGATGCGCGATGGATCGTCGAGGACACGCACACTGCCCTCGGCCAACACCCAGACGCCTCTCCGGGCCGGGGCCCCGGCCGCGACTCCGGCCGGACTCGCCGACGGATCGGGCTCGCCCCCGGGCGGGCCGCCCCGGAGATCCGCCTGCCCCACGCCGGGGTCGCCGGCCCCGTTCGGGGAGTCCGCAGGCGAGCAGGCCAGCAGCCAGGCGGCAAGCAGAGCGGCCATGCCGACGCGCAGCCCGAGGCCCGAGGGATCGAAGTGTCGGGGAGTCAAGGTGGAAAGAGCGTACCTTCGCGTGACCTCGTGCTCAACGGAGGGCACTCACCGAGGACCGTCCCGGTGCGCTTCGGGAACGTGATTGACAGAGCCCGGGTTCCCGGCAGAATTCGAGGGGGAGACTGCAGCGGATGCGATTGATGCCGATAGCCCTTTCGATACGACCTCCGAGGGGAGCGCCTCGACCCGTTCCGCGATTCGTGCGCAGCGCAGGGCGAGCCCTCCTCCTCGGCCTGGGCGCGTTGGCGGGGCTGGGCGTGCTGATCGGCTCGGCCGGACCCCTTCGGGCGGCCGTGGGATCGGGCGCGGGGGCTGCGGAGGCGCCTTCCGAGCGCGGCGCTCCGGGTGCGAGCCTGCCGGACATCGAGGCTCCGCCGGCCGATCGCGTCCTGCGGCGCCGGAGCGAGACGCTGCTGGAGGACCCGGCGGCCCTGCTGCGATCGGCGCGCATCGCCGTCGAGCAGGGCGACGACGCTCATGCCGATTGGCTGTACGGGGAGATCCGCGAGCGTCATCCGATCGTGGGCGACTACGCCGGACTGCATCGCGCCCAGCTGAGACTCTCCCTGCAGCGGGCCGCGGAGGCGCGCCAGATCGCCTCCGCGACGCTCCGGGCCTTCCCCGAATCCCCGCTGAGGGCCGACCTCCACCGCGTGGTGGGCGACTCCCTGGTGGCCGAGCGCGACGAGCTGGGGGCTCGTCAGGCCTACGCGGCCGCGCTCGCCGAGACGAGCGACGACGACGCGCGCGCGGCGCTGCTCCGATCGGTCGCCCGCAGCGAGGAGCGCAGCGGCGAGGACCGCGCGGCGGGCATCACGTGGCGTCTCCTCTGGTATGCGCATCCGGGCAGCGACGAGGCGGAGCAGGCCAGCCATCGCCTCGACCTGATCGAGGCCCATCTGGGCGAGACGCTGCGCCGGGCGAGCGACTGGCGGCGGCGGGGAGACCGGCTCTTCCGGCTCCGTCAGAACGAGGAGGCACTCGAGGCCTACGAGACGGCGCTCGAGATGGGGCTCTCGGAGACGGAGAGTCGGCGCACCCGCGAGCAGCGCGCGCATACGCTCTTTCGGCTGCGGCGCTATCCGGAGGCGCTCGAGGCCTTTTCATCGCTCCCCCAGACGGGCGACATCCCGATCTGGCGCGCCCGATCGCTCGCCCGGGCCGACCGGGTTCCGGAGTCGATCGAAGCCTTCGAGAAGCTGGCTCGGGACGGGGGAGGGCACGCGATGCGGGCCCGCTACCTGGCGGCCCTGCTGCTCGACGGTCGAGACCGGCACGTCGAGGCGAGGAGACACTTCTCGGTGTTGGCGGGGGATCCGGGGCAGGGCGACCTCGCTCAGGCTGCGCTCTGGCGGCTCGGCTGGATCGACTATCAGAAGCGAGAGTACGCGCGGGCGGCCGAGCGCTTCGAGCGACTCGCCGAGACGACCCGCGATCCGATCGATCGCCTGCGTCCCCGCTACTGGCAGGCCCGGGCCCTCGAGTCGATCCGGCCCGAGGAGGCCCGCGCTCTCCTGAAGGGCCTGGCCGAGGAGTTTCCGCTCTCCTACTACGGCTGGCGCGCCCGGGAGCGGGTGGCCGCCAGCGAGGTCTCCCACGGCCCCCACACGATCTCGCCCGGCCGATCGGGGCTGCGTCCGAGCGAGGTCGAGCGGGTTCGGATCCTGATGGAGGCGGGACTCGCCGAGAAGGGCGCCGAGGAGAGCGCGCGCCTGACGCGTCGGGCCTCGGGGCTCGACGATCGGGTCACTCTCGCGCGTCTGCTCACCTCGGCCGGGGACTACAATCGCGCACAGCGTGTCGTCGTGGACGCCTACACGGCTTCCCTGGCTCGCGGCCCGGTCTCGGGGCTCGAGGAGCTCTGGTGGTATGCGTGGCCGCCCGCCTTCGAGCGTTATGTGGACGAGGCGACGGAGTCGGGACGCAGCGTCCCTCGAGAGCTCGTGTACTCGATCATGCGGGAAGAGAGCGGCTACCGACCCGAGGTCGTCTCGCCGGTCGGGGCGCGAGGGCTGCTTCAGATCATGAGAGAGACGGGGGCCCGACTCGCCTCGAGGCGGGGGCGCGAGAGCTTCGACCCGGACGAGCTCTTCGACCCCCGCACCAACATCGAGCTCGGATCCTTCTATCTCGGAGAGCTCTCGCAACGCTTCCCGGATCGACTCTCGGCCTCGATCGCGAGCTACAACGCGGGGCCTCACGTCGTGTCGGACTGGGTCGCCGCCGACGACCGCCCGGACGACGAGTGGGTGGAGTCGATCCCGTACTCCCAGACACGCAGCTACGTGAAGCGCGTCATGCGCTCCCTCCAGGCTTATCGCCGGCTCTACTGATCGCCGCGACGGCTCTCTCCGCGGCTCCCCGCTCCCGATCCGGGACCGATCTCGGGGCGCCGGCAGGCCACCGGGGAGGCCGGAAGGCCTTGAGAAGAGACCCGAAGATGCCGATGAAAGGTCTCACGAGAGCCTGAGGGCTCCGTGTCGCCTGGAGGGTCTCTCCATGTCCGATCGCATTGCTTCCCGGAGCCCCGAGGCGCTCCCGACCTCGACGCCGACGATCCCCAGGTCGAGCCGGTTCGCGGTTCGGCCGGTGCGTCGATCGGATCGGGCGCTCGAGGGCCGTGCCACGGGCTCCCTGCTTCTCCTGCTCGTGCTCCTCGTCGGGGTCGGGGGCTGGAACTATCATCGCAACTGGCAGATCGAGAGGCAGGTCGAGGGGAGGCGTCCCTACGCAGGCTATGCCGTCGCCGACCTGTCGGCGCTCAAGAGCGCCTACTCCGAGGAGCTCGAAGCGATGCAGGCCCGCTTCGAACGCGCGCGCGGTCGGCGGGCGCGGCCGGTCCGTGATCTGGGGTCGATCGCCGACCACGTCGAGCAGTTCGAGAAGACCGCCCGGGCCAGCTCTGCCATCCGGGAGGCGGCGGCCGAGGTGGCGGAGCGACAGCGTCAGATCGCCGAGCTCGACCGCGAGCTCGAGATTCGGAGCCGCTTCGGAGAGGGCCTGACGCGTCACTTGAAGCGGCTCACCCGGATCTGATCCCGTCGGAGCCGGCCGACGCGGCCCTCTCCGGGGCAGGGGCGCGCTCCGGCTCGTGACTCGACGACCCCGGGCGCGCTCCGCTCACCGGAAGGCCAGGGGCTGCCATTCTCGGCGTCTCGACGTCTTCTCGGCGGTCTTCCGAAGCTCGATCAGAGCGAGTCCAGGTCCGCCTCGTCGACGAGGTCCACGTCGTCGATGTCGAGCCCCGCCTCGTCGGCGTCGGTCTCGTCGAACATCTCCGCCGCCGCATGCTCCTCGATCGGGATGTCCTCCTCGACGTCGGGAGTGGGCTCCTCCTCGTCGAGCAGCTGCGCCATCGGGCGAACGACCTTCGGCTTCGGAGTCTCGACCTGGGTTCTCGGCTCCTCCGGCGGACGGTCGCGCTGGTCGGCGCCGCATTTGGGACAGATCGGCTCCTCCTTGCCGAGGTCGTAGAACTTGGCCTGGCAGCTGAAGCAGCTCCACTTGTAGCCGAGCTTCGGATGCCGGGGGCCGGTCGGCGTCACCGGCTTGCGGGGTCGTGCGCGACGCGCCGGCGCAGCCGTCTCCTCCGTGCTCTCCGGCGCCTCGCCCTCGGCCTTCCGGGCGGCGGCGGACCTGGCCTTGGTGGTCTTCGCGGGCGCCTTCTTCGCGGCCTTCTTCTCCGTCGTCCCCGCGCTCTGGGATGCCTTCGGAGTCGCCGCGGCCGCCTTTCGGGAGGACGTCTTCGCGGCCGTCTTGCTCGAGGCCGTCTTGCTCGCGGTCTTCTTCGCGGTCTTCTTCTCGGTCTTCTTCTCGGTCTTCTTCTCGGTCTTGGCGGTCGTCTTCGCCGCGGCGGATCGCGCCG
>CAYXLY010000330.1:0-5534 GCA_964466005.1 uncultured Spirochaetaceae bacterium
AGGACGTGATCATCCGCAAGGGAGAGAACATCCCGGCCAAGGAGGTCGAGGATCTCCTCTATCAACACCCGAAGGTCGCGGACGTCGCGGTGATCGGCCTGCCCGACCCGGAGACGGGAGAGCGCTGTTGCGCGGTCGTCGCCTGCCATGACCCCGCCGAGCCGCTCGGATTCGACGAGATGAAGCGATTCCTGCGCGACCAGGAGCTGATGGTGCAGAAGATCCCGGAGCAGCTCGAGCTGGTCGACGAGATCCCGCGAAACCCGACGGGCAAGATCCTGAAGCACGAGCTCCGCGATCGTTATGCGAGCTGACCCCGGTCATCGGGCGCCCGTCTGCGCGCCGGCTCCTCCGCCCGTACTTCCGCTCGGCTCTCCTGAGCGGAGACGCCTGTGCGCTCCGGGCCGCCCCCGGAATGACCGGGTCCGCCCGTCCGCTCCGATGGCCGGATCTGGACCTTCGCGGGGTCGATCTCCAACGAGACCCGATCGCCGACCGTGAGCCTTCGGGCCAGCCCGCGCCCCGCCAGGAAATGCGTCGTGAGAACGTGGGAGGACATCCGCAGGGTCGCCACCGTGACCAGCCCGTCACTCACGAGCGACTCGATCCTCGCGGGACCGATCTCGAGTCCCGTCCCGCCGCCGACGCCGACCTCGAGATGCTCCGGGCGGATCCCGACCCAGACCGAGGCGCCGACCGGGTAGGACGAGACCGCCGGCACCTCCAGGCCCGGGCCGATCCCGACCCAGGCGACGTCGGCCTCTCGACGCACGACCTCTGCGACGATCACGTTCAGCATGCCGACCCGGCGTGCGACCTGCGGAGTGAGGGGACGGAGCAGGACCTCGTCCCGGGATCCCACCTGCGCGAGCCGCCCTCCCTCGAGCACGGCGATCCGGTCCGCGAGCAGCAAGGCCCGCCTCAGGTCGTGGGTCACGACGGCCACCGCCACGCCCGTCTCCGCGATGGCTCGCTGGAGATCGAGCGAGAGGCTTCTCTGTCCCTCGGCGTCGAGATCGTCGAAGGGCTCGTCGAGGAGCAGAACCTCCGGCTCCACCACGAAGGCACGCGCCAGAGCGAGCCGACGGAGCTCGCCGCCGGAGAGGGTCCGCGCATCGTGACCCGCCAGCTCCCCGATCTCGAAGCGATCGAGCGCGCTCCGGACCCGATCCCTGCGCTCCCGACGAGACATCCGGCGACCCAGCAGCGCTGCCCGCACGTTATGCCAGACCGATCCCGAGAGCGCGGCGGGACGTTGAAAGACCAGGCCCACCGTGCCCGAGCCGTGATGACGGACGCCCCCCTCTCCCAGGATCGGATCGACGCCCGCGAGCGCCCTCAGCAGGCTGCTCTTTCCCGATCCATTGGGGCCGAGGATGACGAGCACCTCGCCGGCGCAGAGCGCCAGCTCCTCGACCCGGAGCTCGAAGGCCCGTGCGCCCCGGCCGCGGCGGCTGCGCAGGCGTTCCGCCTCCAGAACGATGCGGCGTCGCGGATCCGCGCTCATCGACGCCGACCGCTCTGCTGCACGAGCGTGAGGAGAGCCGCCAACACGAGAGTGAGACCGACCAGGACGCAGGCCAGACCGATCGCCGTCTCGAACTCGCCCATGCTCGTATGCATCAGGATGGCCGTCGTGAGAACGCGCGTCTCTCCCTCGAGGTTTCCGCCGACCATCTGGACGGCTCCGACCTCCGAGAGGATCCCGCCGAGCGCCGCGATCACGGCCGCGATCAGCCCCATCCGGATCTCCCGCAGCAGGAGCCAGATCCGCCATCTCCAGGGGACTCCCAGCGCTCGGACCTGGAGATCCCACTCCTCGTCGAGCGATCCGACCGCCGCCAGCGTGATTCCCACCACGAGCGGAAGCGCGATCAGCACCTGCGCGAGGATCATCGCCTGGCCGCTGTACATCCATCCCAGGCCGCCCAGCGGGCCGCTGCGCCAGAGCAGCAGCGCGACGGAGAGCCCGACCACGACCGGCGGCGCCCCCATGCCCGCGTTGACGGTGGAGACGACCAGGCCTCGGCCCGCGAAGCGTCGCCCGCCCAGCGCGATGCCGATCGGCACCCCGATCAGGAGGGCCAGCACGAGGGCCGACCCACAGACCTGGAGCGTCCGCACCGTGATCTCCCAGATCGTGAGCGGGTCGATCGCGCTCATGCCTTTCCCCGCCTCAGTCCTGTAGGGAGGCGAGCGGGGAGAAGAGCGGCCGCCCGAATCGCTCCCGGCCGAACCCGGCGATCCTCCGTTGGACCTCCGGAGAGAGCAGATGACGCTCGAGGGCCTCTGCCTCGGAGCGCGCGATCGGATGCGGGAGACGCTCTCCCGCGATCTGCAGGATCGAGTAGACGTTCCTCAGCGACTCCGAGGGCCAGGACCACGCGACGAGACCCGTTCGCTCGCGGAAGGCCAGGAAGGTCCCGAGATCGGAGAGCAGATAGGCACGGCGCTCCCCCGCGACCTGAAGGGAGGCGCCCATGCCGCTTCCCGTTCGGATGAGCGCGAGCCTGCTCTCGTCGAGGTCGATTCCAGCCGCCGCGAAGAGCGCGATCTCGCGCAGGTGGGTTCCCGAACGATCGTCTCGACTCACCCAGCTCGCTCCGCTTTCCTCGATCCGGTGCAGGGCCTCCTCGGGCGAACCGGCGTCGGCGATTCCGGCCGAATCGTCCGCTGGCCCCGCGATCACGAAGGCGTTCTCCATGAAGGGCACTCGACGGCGCAGCACGCCCGCCTCGAGCAGCGCCTTCTCCTGCGGCGGGGCGTGAGTCAAGAGCACGTCCGCGTTGCCTTCGCGACCCATCCGGAGTGCCGCCCCCGTGCCGACGGCCACGATCCGGACCTCGATCCCGGTCTCCCTCTCGAAGGTCGGGAGCAAGACGTCGAGGAGACCGGAGTCGCGCACGCTCGTGGTCGTCGCCAGCGTCAGCGTGCGCGGCTCCTCTGCAGCCGGACAGCCCCAGGCGAGACAGGCCACTCCGATCAGGAGGAGCACCCAGCGACGCGATTCGCGAATGGAGACGGGGAGGACGCGAAGACTCGCCCTCCAGGTCGTGACAGAGCGGCCCCGCTCCAACTCCTCCTCCTCCCGCCTCCTCGGTCGCACCCGGGTCTCGTCCGCCTCCACGGAGGCTCCTGATTGCCGGCTCGACGGGGCGCGTCGAATGCTAACCCGTCCGTGTGGACGACGAAAACGGCTTCTCGAGGTCGCGATCCACACGCGCTGCGCGAGCTGCACGGGATTCGGCGAGCGCGTCGGGAGCATCCGCACGCGGCCTTCCGCGCCTCCCAGGGCGATCCGGCCCGCTCAGGTCTCCAGCCCGAGGGACCGCAGGCCGTAGCCGATCGCGAAGGCCAGGCCGGCCGCCGTCAGCCCCACGGCCAGCGTCTCGAGGCCCTGGCGCCACCAGGCCCGGACGGTCCATCGACTCTTGAAGGAGCCGATCGCAAAGAAGGTCCCCGCCGAGAGCGCGAGCGCCCAGCGCGAGGGGGCGGGCATGCCGACGAAGAAGGGGAGCAGGGGAACGGCGCCACAGGTCACGAAGGCGAGGAAGGTATGCAGCCCGCTCTGGAGAGGGGGCTTCGCCGTCGCGCCGACGCCATATTCCTCTCGCATCATCACGTCGACCCAGACGTCCCGATCCTGGGTGAGCGCCCGGACGACGCGCTCGAGCGCCTCCCCCTCGAGCCCCTTCTCCCGATAGATCTGACGGATCTCCTCCTGCTCGCCTTCCGGCTCCTCGGCGATATGTCTGCGCTCGACCTCGCGCAGGCGCCGGGAGCTCTCCCTCTCCGCTCGCGTGCTGCTGAAGGCACTCGCTGCCATCGAGAAGCCGTCGCCGACGAGATTGGCGACGCCGAGGATCACGACGACCATGGGGGAGAGGCTCGCCCCGGTCACCCCGGCGACGATGGCGAAGGTCGTGACCACGCCGTCGATCGATCCATACACCCACTCCCGGAGATAGGAGAGCTCCGGTCCGTCGCGAAGCCGCGAGCGAATCGCCTCGGGCGTATGCTCGTGCTCCAGCCCCTCGTCCTCGCCTGCTCGCTCGGACATGCGTCCCGGCCCTTCTTCCGCGTGCCCGGCGGAGCTGCAAGAGGCCGGATCCCGATCCGGCCCGCGGAGACGGAAGTCTAGTGTCCTGTCCCGGAAGTGCGCCTGCATTCGACCGGATCGAGCGGTCGCGGGAGGGAGCGCGCTCTCGCCGGACCCGAACGAGGCTGCGCCTCAGTCGCGCGCCAGGATGCCGTGCAGCGCGAGGTCGACCAGCGGCTCGACCATCTCCGGCGTGGGGCGCCCGCCGCGGAAGAAGAGGGTCACCGCGATGGGACCGACGACGAGATCGGCTGCGAGATCGAGGTCGACGTCCTTCGGGATCTCGCCTCGCTCACGCGCCCGCTCGAAGATGCGCACGAAAGGCTGTCGACGATTCCGCGCGACGGGCTCGAGCAGCTTCGAGAGCTCGGGGTTCTGGGCGCGCTCGCCCGCCAGGCTGGGAAAGACCGTGAAGAGGGCGGAGGAATCGAAGACCTCCAGATAGGCCTTCAGGGTCGACTTCAAGTCCTCCACGAGGCTCCCCGAGTCGACCTCCTCGAATCCGGGCAGGGCGCTGAAGGCCTCCACCACGATCGGAAGCTTGGAGGACCAACGTCGGTAGATCGTGGCCTTTCCGACGCCCGCTCGTTGGGCGATGCCCTCGACCGTCAGCGCCGAGAACCCGACCTCACCGAGGAGGTCGAGGGTCGCCTCGAGAATGGCCTGATGGGCCTCCTCGCTCCTCGGACGCCCCGTGCTGCCGGGACTTCCCGGGCGCAGGCTCCGCGCCCGATCGCTCTGGGTCTGCGCCATCCTTCACTCCCCGAGCTCCCCGACCGATCCCCGTCCGCCGTCGACGGAGATCCCGCCGAGAGTCGATCTTCGACACCGAGGCGGGGTCGCCTGCCCGCCGAAGCGCCGACCGACCCCGGGCGCCCGCTCGACAACCCTTCAATTACGATACAATACGTCTCGTTCTCATTCACGGGGTGGCCCACCCTCCGCTAAGCTGACCGACGGTCCCTTCCGAGGGGCTCACCGAGCAGCGAGCGGAGCGCTGCCCGAGCCGCGCTCGGCTCTCGAGGCTCCAGGCCTCCGAGGCCGCGGCTCCTCCGGGAGCGACCGCCGGCTGCCAATCGATCGAGGGAGGATTCCACCAGATGGTCCGATACAACCCCTTCTCAGACGAGATCATCAAGGGCGATCCCCTGCCCGTCTACAAGCAGCTTCGCGACGAGGCGCCCGCCTACTACCTCGAGGATTACGACACCTGGGCCCTCTCGCGCTTCGAGGACATCTGGAAGGCGTCGGGCGACATGAAGAACCTGACGGCTGCCCAGGGCACGACCTCGGCGCATCTGCTGACGAAGGTCCAGCCGGTCACGCCCATGATCAACATGATGGACGCGCCGGACCACACGCGACTCCGGGCGGCGTTCCGCAAGAACTTCGCGGCGCCCGAGGTCGCCAAGCTCGAGCCGATGATTCGTCGGAT
>CAYXLY010000331.1:0-5532 GCA_964466005.1 uncultured Spirochaetaceae bacterium
CCGCGCGCAGGGTGCAGGACGCATTGACGTAGCCGAAGGTCTGGATGAGGTTCGGGACAGCGGAATGCATGAGGCCCTTGTAGGTCCACGTCTTCGAGAAGTCGACCTGCTCGCCATCCACGCTGAAGGTCGCGCCTCCGAGCAGCTGCAGGCGAAGTCCCGTGGCGACGACGATGAGGTCGGCCGCGAGCTCCTCGCCCGACTCGAGCCGGATGCCCCGCTTCGTGATGCAGTCGATCCGATCGGTGACGACGGACGCCCGTCCCGCCTCGATCGCATCGAAGAGATCACCGTCCGGGAGCAGGCAGAGCCGCTGATCCCAGGGGTCGTAGCTCGGCGTGAAATGCTTCTCGACGTAGTCGTCTCCCAGCCGGTCTCGCACGCGCTTCAGGAGCGAAGCCTTCACCTTCTCCGGCGCCGTGCGGGTGCGACGGTAGAAGAGACGCTGGATCTGGACGTTCTTGAAGCGCGTGATGCGATAGGCGAGGCGCTCTCCGAGCAGCTTGCGGAGCCCATTGGCGAGGCGATCCCGGGCGGGTCTCGCGATGACGTAGGTGGGGGAGCGCTGGAGCATGGTCACGTGCGCGGCCTTCTCGGCCAGCGCGGGGACGAGCGTCATGGCGGTGGCGCCACTCCCGATCACGACGATGCGCTGATCGCGATGATCGAGCGTCTCGGGCCAGTGCTGGGGGTGGAACATGGGCCCTTCGAAGGACTCCTCGCCCTCGAAATGCGGCCGGTAGGGCCGGTCGTAGCTGTAGTAGCCGCTACACAGGACGAGGAAACGACAGCGGATCGTCTCGGGTCCGCGGCCGTCGCTTCGCGCGACGAAGAGTCGCCAGCAGGCCTCCTCCGTCGACCAGTCGGCGCGCTCCAGTCGATGTCCGAAGCGCACGTGGCGATCCACGCCATGCTCCGCCGCCGTCTCCCGCACGTAGTCCCGGATCGCGGGTCCGTCGGCGATCGCCGTGTCGGACCGCCAGGGCTTGAAGGCGTAGCCGAGCGTATGCATGTCGCTGTCCGACCGGATCCCGGGATAGCGATAGAGATCCCAGGTCCCGCCGATCGCGTCGCGGCTCTCCAGGATGGCGTAGATCTTCTCCGGGCAGGCCTTCTGGAGATGCACGGCCGCCCCGACTCCAGAGAGCCCGGCGCCCACGATCACCACGTCGAGATCGATCATCTTCCCCCTTCCCGAGCACTCCACCCTTAGCACGTCACGCGATCCGGCTCTCGACGGCCCGAGCCGAGAGGAAGCCCGCTCCGCGTGGCACCCCGCGCGACGACCGAGCGGCACGCGGGGAGCGTTCGATCCCGTCGGAAGCCTCGCTGGAGATCCCGTCAGACGAAGACGAGCTCGAATCCCCTCTTCGCCAGACGCGGGCGAGGGGCATGGGCGAGCAGGGGCTCCCAGCCCGTTCCCGCGAGGGCCGCGTCGACGCGCGCGCGATCCGCCTTCGAGAGATCGGCCAGGCTGTCGAGGGTCCGCTGCAGCATCCAGAGCGCGTAGGCGCCCGTGAATCGCTCCAGCGGCAGGCCACGAAGCCGGGACTCGAAGGTCCCCACCGCACGCGGGATGGAATCGAGACCGAGCGACCGCGTTTGCGCCCAGCGCTCGAAGGCGTGCACCCCATCCAGGATCACGGGCGCGGCGTCCCGTCCCATGATCGCGAGCACGTCGAGAAGGCCGTCGGGGAGCGCCTCGTCCGCGCTCCAATCGCCCTGGCTCGCGCCGTCGGGCGCCTGGCAGCGCTCGATCCAGCCGACGACCGGAACCGCCGTCTCGAGCAGCAGGCGACGCGAGACGAGGTCGTTGAAGAGATGGCCGTAGAGCGGCCCCATCAGCGCACAGTCACCGAAGGAGAGCCGGTCGCCCAGCAGGTAGGGCGAGCCTTCGAAGAGCGCGGACAGAGCGTCGAGCAGATCGCGCGTATGGGCCTCGATGGCGGGTGCGAGCGCGTCCGTCGCGCCCAGGCTCGAGCGTGCCTGGGCCATCCGATCGGCTGCGGCCCGTCCGAGCCGCTCGTCCCCGATCATCGCCACGAAGCGCGCACGCGCCATGCGCTCGGCGACCGGGCTGCCCCAGCGATAGTGCATCGCGGGAAGCAGGCCGAACTCGTCCACGTAGAGCTCGACGAGATGGGCGAAGAGGCGCTGCACCGGAGAACTGGGGAAGAGCGGTCGATCCGGATGCCGCGCCTCGAGGCGATCGAAGATCTCGCTCGAGTCCTGCCAGGTCTCGCCCTCGGGTGTCACGACGATCGGAACGAAGCCGAGACCGGTGCGCTCCCGGATCTCGCGCAGGTCGGCCCGCACCTCCTCGTACCAGACGCCCTTCTGGCGAAGCGCCGTCCGGACCTTGGCAGAGAAGTAGGAGACGTCGAAGGCGTGAAAGCGGTAGGGCCGCGAGGCCGCATCGGTCATGGAGCGCTCCCGTTGGATCTCTGGGCATCGAGTATGTCATGGTCGGGACGGAGGATCCCCATCGCTCCCACGAGCTCCCGACCCCTCGCCCCGCGCCATGCGGGAGCGAACGCGTTCGATTCACCCCGTGGCTCCCTCTCCGGCATCAATTCGATTGACTCGATTCGAGCTTTCGTCGTAGGGTCGACCCGATCCTCCGACTCTGCGGGATCCGCCGGATCGCCGCGGATGAACGTCTTCCACTCGAGGGACCCCATGATGGCACCGCAAACCGCTCGTCTCCGCTCCTCCGGTCGCTCCGGAATCGCCCTCGGCGGGCGCCTCCTGCTCGCGGTCTGTGCGCTCTCGCTCCTCGGCTCCCGGTGCCTCCCCGTCGCGCCCATGTCGGCCGGCGTCTGTGCGGTCGACATCACGCCGATCAGTCCCGGACTCGTCGACGAGTACGAGGCCGCCTTCGGGACCCCGGCCGTCGTCAACCACACGGATCCCGTCTTCATCGCCGGCTTCGGCAACGACCGCCAGGCGACGGGCTACAACGACCGGCTCTGGGCGCGCGGCGTCGTCGTCGACGGCGCGGAGGGCCGGGTCGCGATCGTGTCGGTCGACCTGATCGGATATTTCAACTCCGAGGTCGAGACCATCCGCTCGCTCGTCGACCCGGCCGACGGCGTCGACTACGTGGTGGTCTCGAGCACGCATCAGCACGAGGGACCGGACACCCTCGGCATCTGGGGACCGGACGCGACGACCTCCGGCATCGACTTCGGCTATCTCGACTTCGTCAACCAGTCGGTCGCCGACTGCATCCACGAGGCCGCCTCGAACATGGAGCCGGCGCGGGTGAAGTTCGCCACCACCGACGCCGCGGGACTGTCCCTGGGAATCGATCCCGAGGACGACGGCTTCGGGGTCGCCGACAGTCGCGTGCTCGTCGGTGACGAGGCGATCGCGCCGGAGACCGACGGTCGGATCATCGACCCGCGCCTCTCGATCATGCAGGTCACCGAGCGCCGCCATCCCTTCCGTCCGATCGGGACGCTCGTCAACTTCGCGAGTCATCCAGAGGCGCTCGGCAGCAACAACACGCTCATCACCTCGGACTTTCCGCACTACGCCCGCCAGCGCATCGAGGACAACGGCGGCGGTACGGCCATCTGGGTGAGCGGCGCTCTCGGCGTTCTCCAGGGTCCGCTCCGGCTCGACGTCGAGGATCCGGAGACGGGCGCTCCCGCTCCGCGACGCACCTTCCGCTGGGCCGAGGTCCATGGAGAGCAGCTCGGCGATCGCGTCTCGAGCGCCATCCCGAGCCGGCCCGGGCGGCCGATCGGCCGGGTCGAGATCGCCGATCCGAGACGGGTCTTCGTCCCGCTCGCGAACCCCTTCTTCCGCTTCTTCATCGGCATCGGCGTGCTGCCCTCGGGCCTGTTCACGGACGGCTCGCCCGACCCGTCGGTCGGCTTCCCCTTCCCCGCCCCCTTCGACCAGATCCCCCAGGCCCTCGGAGAGGATCTCGGAACGGAGGTCGGCGCCTTCCGGATCAACGAGGCGAGCTTCGCGGTCCTGCCGAGCGAGCTCGATCCCCAGATCGGCGAGATCTATCGCGACGCGATGAAGGGCTCTCGCCATGGCTTCATCATCGGCCTCGGAAACGACGAGATCGGCTACCAGCTTCCGGCGGACAAGTGGGACGACTCCTGCCATGCCTGTGCGCCCTTCGTCCTCGCCGGCGTTCCGGAGTTCTGCCCCCTCTTCCCGGACATCGACTGCGACACGATCTTCCAGAACAACGTGGGACAGGAGGTCGATCCCACGATCTCGGCGGCCCTCACGCCGATGCTGGAGGCGCTGCACGACCCGGCGCGGTCGAGTCGTTCGGCGCCCTAGCAGAGGCTCCCGATGATCCGGAACCGAACGCGCAGAGGGAGCCGCTCCGCCCCGCCTCGGAGCTGGCAGGCGCCCGGCCGCCTCCGTATCGCGAGGCGCCTGATCCCCGTCGCGATCGCGATGCTCGTCGGACTCGTGTCGGATGGAGCCCCGACGGCCATCGCGCATGTGATCATGGGGACGAAGAGCCTCCATCTCCGGGTCGCCGAGTCCGATCGGGTCGTCCGAGGACGGGTGCTCGATCCCGCGATCCGCTTCGTGACGCCCGACGGCCGGAGCCAGCGCGACCTGGTCGAGATCCAGGTCCTCGAGACGCTGAAAGGAAGCGAGCCGACCGACCGGCTTCGCATCGTCCAGGACGGCCACGACGTCGCCCGCTATCGGCCGGGAGAGGAGGCCCTCTTCTTCCTCACGCCGATCGAGGAGAGCCGCGAGCTTCGGAGCCTGGCGGCGCCGGGCGGCCCCGCCTTCGTCTCGAGTCAGGAGCACGACGAGCGGCTCTCGCTCGAGCCTCCCCATGGCCCGGTCCTGCTCTCCGCAGTCCGCGCGTTCGCGGCCTCGGAGAAGGCCGAGACGGTCGCGACCCGGATCGCGCTGATTCGAGGCGCGACCCTCGACCTCCTCACCAGCGGCGACCCGCGCCTCGGGGCGGCGGCGCTCTCGAGCCTCGTCGTGTCTCCCGACGCCGAGCTCGTCCGGCCCGACGACCTGCCCCGGCTGCTCGCCCTGCTCTCCGACGACGCAGTCTCGATCGGACTGCGGGCGGGCATCCTGTCGGAGCTCCAGCGACGGAATCTCGTGGAGGGTCCACCCCAGTGGCGATCGCTGCTCGAGCGCGCGTCCCGGGAAGACCTCCCGACCGCCATGCGCGCGGCAGGCTCGCATCCGAGCGGACCCGTTCGGGATTTCCTCCGCGCTCGCCTCACGGATCCCGACGAGGCGCCGACGATCGCGGCGGAGGCAGCCCTGGCGTTGGGCGCCTCGAGAGACCCGTCTCTCGTCCCCCTGCTCGCGAAGGCGATCGAGAGGGAGCACGCCCGGGTCCGGAACGCGGCGATTCGCGGCCTCGGACGGATCGGCGGCCTCGAGGCCCGCCAGGCCCTCGGGGCGACCAACTGGCGAGCGGTCCTCCCCTGGATGCGCGACGCGATTCGGGCGGGAATGGTTCCGATCATCAACTCGATGATGATCGTCGGGCTGGTCAGCCTACCCGGCATGATGACC
>CAYXLY010000332.1:0-4600 GCA_964466005.1 uncultured Spirochaetaceae bacterium
TTTCCCTACACGACGCTCTTCCGATCTCGAGATAGGCGCGTGCGCCCGCCTCGCCGGGAACGCGGATGTCGGGCGCGTGGGTGTGGACGATCGCGGCCCCCGCCTCGATGCACCGGATCGCGTCCTCCGCGAGCGCTTCCTGGGTCACGGGGACGTTCGGGTTGCGCTCCGGGGAGGTCGCGCCGTTGAGCGCGACCTCGATGATCACGGGGCCATTCCGATCCATCGGACTCTCCTCGATCGCAGGGCGCTTCGTCGACGCTCCGCGCTCAATCCCGGAAGCGGGGTGCCCGGCCTTCCTTGCGCGCGGCCGTCGCCTCTTCGAAGTTCTGCGTCGTCAGCCGCACGAAGAGCTGGGTATGGCTCTCCAGCTCGATCGCGGCCGCGAGGCTCGACGTCTCGAGTCCGGACCAGAGCATCCGCTTGGTGAGCTGCACGCCCTGCGTGCTCCAGCCGTTGATCTGGTCCGCCAGGTCGAGGGCCGTGTCCATCAGGAGGTCGTCGGGGACGGTGCGCGAGACCAGTCCGATCTCGGCGGCCTCCTTCGACCCCACGTCGCGACCGGAGAGCATGATCTCGAAGGCCCGGGAGGAGCCGATCGCGCGGGGGAGCAGGAAGCTCACGCCGAGCTCCGTGGCCGTCAGTCCGTTGTGGATGCCGGCCGCCCGGAAGTAGGCGGACTCCGCGGCGATCCGGATGTCCGCGCCCAGCGTCAGGCACATGCCGCCCCCGATCGCCGCCCCGTTCACGGCACAGAGGACGGGCTGCGGCATGCGACGGAGCGCCGGAACGAGGTCGGCGAGGATCGTCATCGAGCGCGTCGCGATGCGGGTGAGGGTGAGTCCTTCGATGTTGGGCGGCGGCTCGGTGTGCTGCGTGTCGGCGCCGGAGCAGAAGCCACGGCCGGTCCCCGTCAGGATCACGCAGTGGGTGTCATTGTCCCTCGCGACCTCCTCGATCGCCTCGTGGAGCGGCACCATGCCCTCGAAAGCCATCGAGTTCATGCGCTCGGGTCGATTCATTCGGATCACGGTGGTATGCGGCCGCGGCTTCTCGAGGATGACGGTATCGCTCATGCTTTCCTGGCATCGTCCTGGGGCCGGGGCCGGCCTCGACGGGAGGCGGGAGGGAGAGAGGGAGGAAGGAGGCGGAAGACGGGGGCTTCGGCTCGCGATCGCGCGTCCTGGGCGCCTCGCCTCAGCGGAATCCGAGCTGGCGGGGCCGCTGACCCGGCCGCTCCTCGAGTCGATCGATCAGGGGCTCTTCCGCCTCGACGATGGGGGTCCCGTTGACGAGTACGTGCCGGATACCCTCCGGCGAGTCGGCTGTCAGCCGATCCGCTCCAGCCGGGAAGTCCCGGACCCGTCGAATCGCCCCGGGGCCCACCCGATCCGGATCGAAGACGCATACGTCGGCATGCGCGCCGGGTCGCAGCACGCCTCGATCCTCGAAGCGGAAGATGCCGGCCGGCTCTCCGGTGAGCTTGTGCACCGCGGTCTCCAGCGGGATCACCCCTCGCTCCCGGACCCAGTTGCCGAGCAGGTCCGTGGGCAACGGCGCGTCGCAGAGCATGCCCACGTGGGCGCCTGCGTCGGAGAGCCCGAGCGCCATCTGCTCCTGCTGGAGCAGGTGCTCGATCCCCTCCTCGTCGTCGTTCGACTGGATGTACCGGAAGCGCGTCTGGAGATCCTCTTCGAGAGCGAGCGCGATCATCGTGTCGAGCGGGCTCTCGCCTCGCTCGGCGGCGACCTCGGAGAGCTTGCGATCGATGAGGTCGCCGTGCACCTCGCTCTCGGCGATCTCGAAGTTCTCCCAGCGCGTGGCGAGCGCCGTGTGCGTCAGCTCCTCGAGAGCCCGCGCTCGCCAGGCCGGATCGCGGTAGCGCTGCAGGCGCACCTCCGCGGGCTGGCCATAGAGCTCGGAGAAGCATTCCGCCTGATCGAAGGGAAAGGGACGCGAGAGCTGCATCTGCAGGGTGATCTTGCGGACCGAGATCTGCGGCCACACGCCCGTGCCCTCCTGGCGCTGCTTCGCGTGGAGCGAGGATCCATGCTGCCAGAGTCCGGGAATCGCGAGCAGAGCGGTATAGGTGAGCGGCACGCCGAGCCGACGCTGGAAGGCGTAGATCTCGTCGAAGGCGAAGCCGCTTCCGAGGGTCGCCTCGATCACGCCGCGGCCCAGGCTCGCGAGCTCCTTCGCCATGGCCTCGAACTCGGAGAGCTCGGCCAGACGACTGCAGATGGGCTTGCCGCCGATGCCGACGTGGGTCGGGGCGAAGCTCGTCGCGAGGCCGACCGCTCCGGCCTCCATGGCCTCCCGGACGGATTTCGCCATCGCGGCGACCTCGGGCTCGGTCGCGGCTCGCTCGTAGGCATCGCCGCCCATGTGATAGAGGCGCAGCGCGGTATGGCCCACGTAAGCGGCGTAATTGAGCAGCGTGCCGCGCCTCTCGACCGACGCCAGGTACTCCGGGAACGTCTCGAAGTCCCAGTGAATCCCGGCCATCAGGGAGGCCGGATTCATGTCCTCGACCTTCTCGAGGGTCAGGGCGATCGTCTCGCGATCCGCCTCGCGGGTCGGAGCGATCGTGAAGCCGCAGTTGCCGGCGACGACGGTCGTCACTCCATGGAAGCAGGAAGGCGTGAGCGCCGGATCCCAGAAGACCTGAGCATCGTAGTGGGTGTGGATGTCGATGAAGCCGGGCGCGACGACGGCCCCGCTGGCGTCGAGCTCGCGATCCCCAGAGAGGCCCGAGCCGATCTCGGCGATCCGGCCGTCGCGCACGAGCACGTCCGCCTCTCGACCGGGGGCGCCGGTCCCATCGAGAACCGTTCCCCCGCGAATCACGATGGACGACATGCGCTCTTCTCCTTATCGCTCATTCAGCTCGATCGGACTTCAGCCCGATCGGCCCCTCACCGGACCCTGTCGCCGATCTCTTCGGCGGCCCTCGCCTCCACGGCGCCGGGTCCCGATCCTGTACCCCGAGCTTGCGCTCCCGGCCTCGCTAGACGCGGCGTCAGCATCGCAAGCGCCGCCCTCCCCTGCCACCAGACCCGGGGGACGCGGAGCCCGGGGAACGTGGGGAGGGGAGGCCTTCCTGCCGACGAGCCCTCAGTCCTTCTCGGGCAGCACGACCTCAGGCAGGGGGTGTCGATAGAGCTTCGCTGCGTTCTCGCAACACATCATGCGAATCTCGTTCTTGGGGATCTCCCCCCACACCTCGTCGATCAGGTCCTGCGTATCGGGCCAGGTGCCGTCCCCGTGAGGATAATCGGTTTCGAAAAGAATGTTCTCGACACCGATCCGATGGCGGGTGACGATCGTCGACGGGTCGTCGAGCGTGCAGAACCAGAAG
Organism: uncultured Spirochaetaceae bacterium; assembly: GCA_964466005.1. Lineage (GTDB taxonomy): Bacteria > Myxococcota_A > UBA9160 > UBA9160 > UBA4427 > UBA4427. The sequence continues at coordinate 3,359 of CAYXLY010000332.1, forward strand.
TTCCGCTTGAGCACGTCGGCCGGCCGCACGTCCCATCCGAGCCCATAGCCCGAGCGGTCGACGATGTTGTCGAGGCGGTCCATGAGCATCGCGACCCAGCCGATGCCCCCCTCGGACATGGCGATCTTGAGATCCGGGTGCTTCAACCCATAGCCAGACCAGAGCCACTCCGCGCAGGCGGCCAGGGAGAGCTGGCCGAAGAGCGTGGCGCCGAGCTGGAGGAAGGGAGCACCGGGGGGGAACGGATACATCCCAGAGCTCCCCACATGGAGCGAGATCACGGTCTGGGTGTCGACGCAGGCCTCGATGATGGGGTCCCAGTGCTCACGCTCCCAGAGATTCGGAAGCCCCACGGCATGCGGCCTCTCGGGCAGCGTCACCGACACGAATCCGCGCTCGGCATTGCGGCGGATCTCGGCCACGGCGAGCTCGGGATCGGAGAGGTAGGTAATCCCGCAGGGGATGATGCGCTCGGGATGAGGCTTGTACCACTCCTCGTAGATCCAGTCGTTCCAGGCCCGCACGCAGGCGACTCCGACCTCCTGATTCTTCGCCGCGGCGAAGACGCGACCGCAGAAGCCCGTGATCTGGGACGGGAAGTTCATCTGGGCCCAGATGCCCCCGAGGTCCATGTCCTTGATGCGGGCATCGGCGTCGTAGCAGCCCGGGCGCATCTGCTCGAAGCGGAAGGGCTCGAGCTTCACCGTCTCCTTGCGCCGTCCGGCGACCGCGTTCATTCCGACCTGGCTGTAGGTCGCGCCCTCGAACTGCCAGACCTGATGTCCCTCTGGCGTCTCGACGAGCTTCGGACCTTCGTCCTTCAGCGGGGCGGGCAGGTACTCCTCGAAGAGATGCGGCGGCTCGACGACATGGTCGTCCACGGAGATGACGGTGGTTCGGACCTCCCGCGGCTCGGGCTCGGGGAGGAAGAGTTCGGAATCGAGCTGGGCGGCAGCCATGGTGTGGACTCTCCCTGGAATGGATTGGATGCGGTCCACAAGCATATGAAAATCGGACGGGGATGGCACGAGCGGAGGATGCCCGCGTGGGGGCGGAGGCGTCGCCATCGGCATGCCCGTCTCGGAGCAGCCAGAGCGCAGCCGCGCCCCACCCGGCGGATCGCGGTCTCCGATCGGCTACGTTCCGGAGGTCCAGCGGGATCCCCGGATCGGCACGGTCGACGACGACTTCGGGGCCGCGTCGCGCGGGCCGCTTCGGAAGCCAGGCACGAGGTCCCGACAT
>CAYXLY010000332.1:4610-5529 GCA_964466005.1 uncultured Spirochaetaceae bacterium
CGATCTCGAGGCGTATGGACGGGGTCGGAACGAGGCGACGGGCGATCCGAGCAGGATGGCCGGGCTGCCCCCGACCGAGGAGGGAATTCGCATCGAACGGGAAAGCCGCTCGCCGTATCCGGAGCTCGAGCGCCAATGAAGACGCCCGGCAGTCTCGAGACGCTGGTGGATTACGGGATCATTCAGGAGGTCGTCCGGCCGCTCATGAGCGGCAAGGAGGCGCAGGTCTACGTCGTCCTCGCCCAGGGCGGCCTGGAATGCGTGGCCAAGGTCTACAAGGAGGCCACTCAGCGAACCTTCAAGCATCGCGCGGAGTACACCGAGGGGCGCCGAACGCGCAATACCCGGGACCAGCGCGCGATCCAGAAGCGGACCCGACACGGGCGCCAGCAGGACGAGGCCGCCTGGCGCTCCTCCGAGGTCGACACGATCCATCGCCTGCGCGCGGCGGGCGTGCGCGTGCCGGAGCCCTACAACTTCATGGACGGGGTGCTCGTGATGGAGCTGGTGAAGGATGCCCGGGGCGAGCCGGCGCCGCGTCTCGGTGATCTGGAGCTCGACGCCAGCGCGGCCCACGAGACGCATCGGAGCCTGATCCGGGAGGTCGTCCGGATGCTCTGCGCGGGCGTGATCCACGGCGATCTGTCGGAGTTCAACGTCCTGATGGGCGCCGACGGGCCAGTGGTGATCGATTTTCCCCAGTCGGTCGATGCCGCCCGGAATCCGAGCGCCCGCAAGCTGCTGCTGCGGGACGTCGAGAACCTCGAGCGCTTCCTCTCCCGCTTCGCGCCGGGCGACCGCATCCAGCCCTTCGCAGAAGAGATGTGGGCGCTCTATGAGACGAATCGGCTCGAGCCCGACACGCAGCTGACCGGGAGCTATCGACGGCCGACCGGACCGGTCCACACGGACGAGGTGC
>CAYXLY010000333.1:0-5520 GCA_964466005.1 uncultured Spirochaetaceae bacterium
AGCGACCCAGGGCGAGCTGTGCCTCGACCTCGCCCGACTCGGCCCGCTCGATCAGCCGGGCCTCCGGAACGTTGCGGTCCGGGTCGCCCGGAAGCGCCTCGATCTGGTTGCAGCCCGCCGCGACCAGCCCCAGCCAGCCGAGCGTCCCGAGCCATCGCCGCCGGCCGGCGGCGCCCGGCCGCGCCCGTCGACTGCGCTCGGACCGGATGGCCTCCGATCTCCCTGTCTCCATGTCGAGCCCCCAGGCAGTGCGCCGCGCGGGCAGCGCCGTCCAGCCTGCCTCATCGGCGGATCCGGCGAGCCAGTTGAATCGCGAGCGCACTCGCTGGATCGGGAGCGGAGCGCCGAATCGCGAGAGTGCTCGCGGGGGCGGGCGGACTGCCGGACCACCAGGGGGTCCGCCGAAGGGCCCGACAGATCGCGGGGGCGGAAGGGAGCCGGCAGCGCCGGATCGCAGGGCGCCTCAGCCGCGCGGCGGCCCGAGGCCGGCCGCCTGGCGCACCCCGTCCATCACGGGGGCCGCCAGGGCCCGGGCGCGCTCGGCGCCGCTGCGGAGAATCGCCTCGACCTCGTCCGGCTTGCCCTCGAGCTCGGCGCGTCGCGTGCGCATCGGCTCGAAGTAGTCCATCAGGCGCGCGAGCAGGTCCTTCTTCACCTCGCCGTAGCCGAGCCCGCCCGCCCGGGCGCGCTCGAAGAGCGCCTGCCGTTCGGTCGGGGTCGCGAAGAGGCTCCAGAGCTGGAAGAGCGCCTGATCCGTGTCCTTGGGGTCCTCGACGGGCGTCGAGTCCGTCACGATTCCCATCACCGACTTCTTGATCCTTCCCGGGGCGGCGAACATGGCGATCGTGTTGTCGTAGGACTTCGACATCTTCTGGCCGTCGGTGCCGGGCACCGTCGCCGTGTCCTCCAGGATATAGGGCTCCGGCAGGACCAGAGCCTCGGTCTCGTAGAGATGGTTGAAGCGCTGCGCGATGTCGCGAGCCATCTCGATGTGCTGTTTCTGGTCTCGTCCCACCGGCACCCGGTGGGAGCCGAAAAGGAGGATGTCGGCGGCCATCAGCACGGGATAGGTGAAGAGGCCGTGGTCCACGTCCTCGCCCTTGTCCATCGCCGCCTTGTAGGCGTGGGCGCGCTCGAGCAGGCCCATGGGCGTGATCGAGGTCAGGATCCAGGTGAGCTCGCAGACCTCGGGCAGGTCGCTCTGCCGGAAGAGGATCGCGCGCTCGGGGTCGAGCCCCGCCGCGAGATAGTCGAGCGCCACGGCCAGCGTGTTGCGACGGCGCTCGGCGGCGCTCCGGACGCTGGTCATGGAGTGATAGTCGGCGATGAAGTAGAGCGCCGTGTCGTGCTCTTCCTGGAGCGCGACGAACTGGCGCAGCGCACCGAAGTAGTTGCCCAGATGCAGGTTCTCGCCCGTGGGCTTGGTCCCGGAGAGGACGCGCAGCGCGCGGCGATCGCGGCCGGTCTCCGCGGGCTGCAGCGGCTCTCGATGGGAATCCGGACGGGGCTCTCGGCTCGGCATGGTCTCGATCTCTTCTCGGCTCATGGATCCAGTTTCGGAGCGTCCCGGCGTCTGCCGGCGCGTCTCATCCCTCGACCGGCGTCAGCCAATGCTCGAACTCGGGATCCTCGCCGGACGAGACCCGCTGGAAGCGGTCGCGCAGCGCGTTCGAGACGGGCCCCGGACAGGGGCGCCCGAGCGCCCGACCGTCTACCGACGCGACGGGCCAGACGCCCGCCGTCGTCCCGGTGAGGAAGGCCTCACCGGCCGCGAGCAGGGCCTCCGGCCGCAGCGGAACCTCGCGGAAGGCGATGCCCTCGGCCTTCGCGAGCTCGATCACGGAGCTGCGCGTGACGCCGTGGAGCACCTTCGCGGAGGGCGGCGTCAGCAGATCGCCCGCCGCATCGACCACGAAGAGATTCGTCGTCGGGCCCTCGGCGAGATGGCCATCCTCGTCGACCAGCACGATCTCGTCGTAGCCCTGCTCACGGGCCCGTCGCTTCGCCGTCATCGGCGAGGCGTAGTTGGCCGAGACCTTCGCCTGGGGCGAGACGATGTCCTCGCGCCGGTTCGCGGTCTGCTTCTCGATCCAGAGCTTCAGATGCGCCGGCCGCGGGGGCGACGCCTTCGGCAGCCGCTCCGCGATGTCGGTCTTCGGGTCGTAGGCGGCGATGGCCACGGTCACGTGATCGTCGACCGGGACGACGTCGATCTCCACCGAGGCGAAGTACGCGCTCACCTTGACCGCCCGCGCCCCGGGATTGGCAGCCACGGCGACCCGGATCGCCTCGGCGATCTGGCGCGCCGACTGCTCGAGCGGAAGCCCCATCAGACGACAGGACTGGAGGAAGCGCTCGACATGCTCCGGCAGCCGGAAGATGGCCGGGCCCCGGGCCGTCTCGTGGACGCTCATGTAGTCGAAGACGAGCGAGCCGCGCTGGATCGCATGGGAGAGGACGTGCACCGTCGCCTCGGACCACGGCCGCAGCTCGCCGTCGATCCAGATCCTGCGGTCGGGGGCCTCGCCTCTGTCCCCTCGCCGGGGTTGCGAAGCCTGCGGGCCGCTGGACGCCGATCCGGCGTCGTGCTCGGAGCTCACGGGGTTCTTCCTCACGCGCCGGAATGTATCAGAAGTGCCCGTTTTTCCTGCCACGCGAGCACCCGAGCCGCCTACTTCCCGGGCGAGATCCCGAGCCCGTCCGAGCCGAGAGCCAGGAGCCCGTCCCCGATGAGTACCGCCTTCCGTCAGGCCAGCCACGTCGTCGTCCTCGCCGCCCGCCTCTACCGCGAGCTCGCCCTCTCGGCGAGCGATCTGCTGCGTCCGACGCGCTACTCCACGGACTCCTGAGAGGCCCGCACCTCCCCTCCGATCCTCTCCTCCGACGGATCCACGCTCGTCGGCCGCGTCCGCGCCCTTGGGCCTGCGTCCTCGCTCGTCGGGCCGAACGCCCGCAACGAAGCCATTTGCCCTTCCCGGGCGCGAACCCAGGCTGAGGCCGACGAGACGTAGCCCTGAATGCGGTGGATCAGGACGCAGATCCAGACGCAGACGAGGACGCTCTCGGAGCACCCGCCGGGATCATGGCCTCGGTATCGGGCGCGACGGTCGTCGGGGAGGCCCCGTCGCCCGAAGGCGTCCGCGGAAGAGCGTTCCACGCATCGAGGGTCTCCTCCCGCCGGCGGGCCGCCACCGCCGCGGGCTCCTGCGTCTTCACCCAGGTCCTGGCCGCCAGGGCGATCGCGAACAGGAACGCCGCCACCGCGATCAGCAGGAAATCGAGCGGGGTCAGGCCGAGGAGCGTGGGCCGATAGCTGGTCGTCAGGTGGATCGCCTTCAGCACGAATCCGACGAAGAGCGACGTCCATCCCGAGAGAAGCATCAGGTCGATCAGCGGCAGCACCGGCATGGCTCGAGACTCCCCGTGTGGCCCCTGGGCCCGCCGCCCATCCTACGCGCCGGGGCGCAGCGCGGTCAAACCCCTCGGGCCCCCAAGAGTCCGGAAGCCTCCGAAACGACCGGAGGCGATGGCATCCACCGGCCTCCGCGCTACATTCCTCGCCCCGGCGGCCCCTGGAGGTCGCCTGCCCCTTCGACTCCGAGACAGGAGCCGGGACGCGGGCTGCCCTGGGCAGGCGAAGACGATCGCTCGGAGCGAACGAGGCCGACAGGCCGACGACGCTTCGGGATCCCGGCGACGGCCGGGCTTGTGGCGCCCCGCCGCGAGGAGAGTCCGAGCCGGCCACCCGGGCCGACGTAGCTCAGCTGGTAGAGCAGCTCACTCGTAATGAGCAGGTCGTCCGTTCGAGTCGGATCGTCGGCTCCATTTTTTCGCGGGGTAGGGAGATCGGCGCGTCGGTGGCGCCACCCTTCCCATACGGGTCCCATACGGGATGAATCCGCACGCGGAGAACGAGACGGACCCGAAAGATCGACCCGATGTCCGCATCGAGCCGAGTGTGCGGTGCGGGCGGCCGTGTTGGCGTTCGCCGGGCCGCAGCGCGCCGCCCAGCCCGATTCGACTCCAACGTCGCCTCACGCGCGACGAGCCACGGACGACCTGCGCCTGAAGAAGAACGATGAACCCAGGCTCCGTGACTGATTGCCTGGAACCGACTCCCGGCCCGGGCATGCGCTTCCCTCGCACGGGCCACACAGCGCTCCGGCGAACCGATCTTCCGGGTCAGCACCTCGTTCACGGTGCGTAGCCGATGCCGTCGTGGTCGAAATCCGCCAGCCGCGGGAGGCTCGAGCGGACGGGGATTGCTCGGCCGACGGGGGGCTCGCGTCATGGCTCGATCCCCGGCCTCTGGCCCCGTTGATCGCCCGTTGGAGGAAGAACGTTGCGTGTCTCGGGTTCTCCGACGGGTGAAGATCGGCCTAGGCCAGCCTGGTGTGAGCGTCGCAGCTCGAAAGCCGGATCGCGAGTCCCGTCCAGGCGTTCAGGTTGTCGGTCGCATCAGAAAGAGCAGCAGGAAACCGATGATGATGCTGATCTCGAGAAGCAGGCAGATCTTGAAGTAGATGCCGTTCTCCTCGCGGGACGCGTCGAAGGTGGTTTCATTGCCAGCGCGCGAGAGGGGCAACCGATAGCGGCCTCCGGGGCGCAGGCGCCGATGGAGACGCCAGGCCGGAAATCCAAGCAATAACAGCCAGCCGCCGGCGATGCCTTCGGACTGTAGGGCGGCGCCGATCCCGAGCACCAGGGCGTAGCTTACGCAGAGCCACAGCAGAAGACTGCTCATGCAGCCAAGGGTAATGGCACTGAAGTGGTGGCGTCAGGGGGCTGCTCTGCATTTCGCGTCGCGCCGTGCGCCACCCGCGCATCACACCTTCGGGTGGTCGACATCGATCGGCAGCAGCTCCGGGCGGCGACGCAGCTGCGCGCAGTCCATGGCCTTCGAACACCGGATGCTCTTCAGCTCGCGGCAGGACTCGCGAGACGAGCGACCACGATGATCACCAATGATCGCAGACTGCCTGGGATCCCGGGGCTGGAGGTCTTGCAGCTCGGAGAGCTCGCCTAGGAACGATCGATCCGGGACGATGGACGCAACCACGCGGGCCCGGGCCAGCCATTCCTCCGAAGCCCCGGGCACACCTGCAGTCCTTTGCCGCGCGTTCCCTCCGATTGCCGAGCCGCCCGCGCAACCCCTCGATATCGCACATCTCCATCGCCCTCTCGAAATGAGCAGGTCGTCCGTTCGAGTCGGATCGTCGGCTCCATTTCAGGGTCTCCATGGCGCGGGGTTGCCTCGGTTGCTGCGACGTACGCCATGATGGCCGAATCGGGCGAGTACCGTCCAGAGAAGCCGTCGGCCTCTCGGGCCTGCCGAGATTAGAGGACGGCTTCCTCGAGGCCGGTGCGGACGGCTTCCTCACGGAGAACGGCCTGTGCGCCGAGGCCGTCCAAGAGGCGCTGGAGCTACGCTAGGCGGTGCGCGGACGCGGCCGCCTCTTCCCGACCCTCGCGACCAGCGGTATCCTGCCGACCATGACGCCGCTTCCCGCACGACTCCTC
>CAYXLY010000334.1:0-5508 GCA_964466005.1 uncultured Spirochaetaceae bacterium
CGTTCCCGCCGGCTTCGACCCCTCGACGGTGCCGGGCTTCGTCTTCGATCCGTCCAATGGCGTCGGCGGCTTCGATCGCGCGGTCGAGGTCTCCGATCTGACCTACGCGGATCGGGGCGTGATCTACAGCTACGTCGGCTTCACCGTGCGCGACGGGGATCGCCTCACGTTCTGGATCGACGTATCGTCTGCGCCCGATGGGCAGGGGGCGCCGCAGCTCTTCGCGAATGCGACGCCGGTGGTGGTGCCCGAGCCGGGCACTGCGCTCCTGATGGGCCTGGGACTGGCGGGCCTCGGATGGGCCGGCCGGCCGCGGCGCTGAGCCGGGCAGGGAACGAGAGGAAACGTGCATAGGCTGTGGGCGATCGTGGGCGTCTGGCTGGCCCTCGGGGCTGCGGACGTCCGGGCGGACGAGGTCGAAGAAGCGATCGCCGCAGCATGGGCGGACTCCGAGGCAGGAAGATGCGAGCAGGCCTGGCGTCGCCTGTCCGCGATCGAGGGCCTCGAGTCGCGTGCGGCCCTGCTGGCCGGCCAGTGCCAGATCCGTCGAGGACGTCATGCGGAGGCCCTCGCGCTCCTCGACGGCGTGCGCGCCGCGTCCGATCTCACGCCCGAGCAGCGGGGGGACGTCGAGCTCTATCGCGGGGTCGCGCTCTTCCATCTCGAGCGTTATGCGCAGGCCGACGCCGCGCTCGAGACGGCTCGCGGCCTGACGGCGGACGAGGCGCAGCTCTCTCTCTATCGGGGACTGATCGCCCTGCGGAGGGGCGATCCCGATCGCGCCGCGCCCGATCTCGAGTCGGCCGCTCGCCTGGCCCCGGCGACCACCGAGCCCGTGGCCTCGTACTACGCCGGTCTCGCCTGGCAGGGCGCAGACGAGCGGAGCCGGGCGCGTGAGGCCTTCGAGCGGGTCGTCGAGCTCGATCCCGAAGGACCCTGGGGCCGGGAGGCGGCCCGCCTGCTCGAGTCGACCCGGCTATTCCCGGCCTACGTCCGGATGAGCGCGGGCATCGAGCACGACGACAACGTCCGCCTGCAGGGGGCAGGGATCGACATCCCGCCCGACGACGGCGGCGCCGGGGATCTTCGGGGCCTCTGGAGCGTCGAGGCGGGCGTCCAGGTCTTCAGCGTCGAGCGCTGGACGGCGGGGCTCTTCGGGGCCTACTCCGGCTCGGCCCACTTCGATCTGACCGAGTTCGACTCGCACTATCCGACGGTGGGCGGCTGGCTCGATCGGAGGCTCGGTCCGCAGACCCACGCCCGCGCCTACTACACCTTCGGTCAGGCCTGGGTCGACGAGGACGCCTTCCTCCGCACCCAGCTCGCCCAGGCGGGCATCGTCCACACCTGGGAGCGAGCCGGCACCACGGAGCTCTTCGGGGATCTGAGCTGGAACGACTTCCGCTTCGAGACCCGCGACGTGCCCGACACGGGACCGGGCGGGGTCTGCACCAATCCGATCGGGGGCTGTGGTCCGATCGGCGTGAACGAGGCCCGGGAGCGCGACCGGGACGGCATCGGCTTCGGGCTGATGGTCCAGCATCTCTACCCGGTGCCGATCGCGGACGCCGTCGACGGGCTGATCGAGGAGCTCGTCCTGCGAGGTCGCTATCGGGTCGGCTACTACGACTCGCAGGGCGACGAGTGGGAGCACGTGAGCAATCGCTTCCAGGCGGGCGTGGAGCTGCGGCTGCCCTTCGACCTCCGCTTCGACTCCTGGGCCGCCTACGAGCGGCGGGACTTCGCGAACCCCTCGACCTTTCCCGATCGCGAGCAGGTCGGCTCCTCCTTCGCCGCCTCGCTCTCGAACGTCGACCGGCAGGAGAACGTCTTCGAGACGCAAGCAGAGCTCGAGAAGGGTCTCGGGCGATTCGTCTCGGTCAGCGCGCGCTGGACCTACGTCGACAACGAGTCGAATCGCAAGGCCTTCGATTTCGACCGTCACATCGTAGGCGGCTACGTGAACTTCCGTTTCGACTGACCGACGCGCGGGACGCCTCCGCGGGAGCCCGATCGTCGGGGGGGGGCGGTCCGAAGCGCAAGGCAAGGGCAGACAAGGAGAGTCCAGATGGACGCAACCTCTCGGAATCGGATCCTGATGATCGGCGGCGCGCTGATCGTGATCGCGTTGCTGCTGGTCTGCGGCCCGCTCGGACCGCAGCTCGGGGGCGACGGATCGACGACCGGGGAGCCGCCGTCGGTGGCGGCCGGCCCGCCGCAGCCCGTCCTCGACGAAGCCGACGAGGACGGCGTGGGGGTGGCCGGTCCCGGCCTCGAGACCGACGGCGAGACCGGGGAGACCGCGAGCGCGGCGCGTCCGCAGGACGGCACGGAGGCCGACGAGACCACGGCCCTGGCCACGGCCCCGTCGGCTGCGGCGGAGGAGACCGGCGAGCAGGAGGACCCGGCGATGCCGGGGGCGGCGGGACTGGCCGCAGGCACGGCGGCGGCCTCCGGGGCTGCTGCGGCGACGGCCGGGGCGGCGACGGCGGGCAGTGGCGGAGCGGCGGCTCCGAGTGCCGCCGCGGGAGCGCCCGGGCCCGCAGGTGCCACCGGAGCGGAGACTCCCGTGGCCGCGGGCGCACCGGCCGGGGCGGAGCTGCCCCCCGTCTCCGCGGGCGTGCCCTCGCCGCCGGCTGCACCGGAAGCGTCCGAGGTCTTCGATCGCATGCTCGCATCGAACGCGCTCGGGGCGGCCTCGGACGGGTCCGAGGCGGGTCCGGCGGGCGCGGTGTCCCGGCGCTTCCAGCCCCCCGTGGCGAGCGGCGGCCCGGCTGCCCTCGGCATCGCGGCCGCGCAGCAATTCGGCTTCGACTCGAGCCTGCTGCGGCCCTGCGATACGCCGGGCTCGGGCTGCCAGAACGTGATTCCTGCGCCCGGACCGCCGAATCCTCCGATCCGGCCCGGCACGCGTCCGGTCCCGCCCCCGAATCCCCCGGTCCAGCCCGGTCCGCGTCCGACGCCCTAGTGTGAGCTCGGTCTCGAGGGGCCAGACAGCTGGAAGGTGAGCGAGAAGAGCAGACCCACTCTCGCGGAGAGGAGGGCGAATGGATCCGATCCGAGCGCGGCGAGCAGGCGAGGAGATCGAGATCGAGAGCGCGGCCGGGGCGCTCCGGGCCTACCTCGCGGCTCCGCCCGTCGGAGCGGGCCGTGGCGTGCTCGTCTTCGAGGAGGGATGGGGGCTCGGTTCACCGGCGTGCGAGGTCTGCGATCGACTGGCCCGCTCGGGCTTCATGGCGCTCGCGCCGGATCTGGATCGCCTCATGGAGACGCTCGGCCTCGACGCTGTCGAGACGAGGGACGCGGCCGGGGTGGGGGCCGGGCTCGGAGGCGAGGCCGGGAAGGTCGCGACGGAAGCGGCGGGGGCGCAGGTAGGACCGGGCCTCGGCGTGCTGATCGATGCCTTGCGTCGTCAGCCCGGGACGACCGGGGCACGGCAGGGCAGCCTGGGCTTCGGACGCGGCAGCGGGCTCGCCCTCCGGATCGCCGTCGAGAGCGCCGAGGTCGGAGCCGTGGTCCACGGCGATGGCGTCGGTCGGGATCCGATCGAGGGGCTCGAGTCGTGCCGGGTGGCCGTCCTGTCCGTTCTCTCCGCCGAAGCCGCCGAGGGTCGTGATGCGCTCGAGGCAAGCGGGGTCGAGAGGGAACGGATCGTCCATGCGGGGACGCGGCCCGGCTTCCTGAACGCGGCTCGGCCGGACCGCTTCGATGCGGAGGCTGCGGCGCGGGCCTGGCGGGACATCGAGACCTTTCTCGACGCCGAGCTGCGGTAGAGCGGCGGGCGACCCGATGCGATTCGACGACTACGGGTACGGCGCTGTGGCGGCCGTCTACGAGGAGCTCGCATCGCTCTACTCCCGGGGTCGGATCGCCGCCTCGAAGCGGAGTCAGCTGAAGCATCTGAATCCCGGCGACCGGGTCCTCTATGCCGGAGTCGGCCGGGGCGAGGACGCCCTCCTGGCCGCTCGCTTCGGCATCCGGGTCACCGCCGTCGACCTCTCGGGCGGCATGCTCCGGCGACTCGCGCGGCGTCTCGATCGCGAGGGTCTCGAGGCGCAGCTGATCCAGGGCGACGTGGCGAGCATGGCATCGCGGGGGGCCGAGACGACCAGGGCGTCGGAGGCGTCGGAGGCGTCCCGGGCTCTGGAAGAGCGCTACGACGCGGTCGTGGCCAACTACTTTCTGAACCTCTTCGAGGTCGAGCGCGCGGGCGCGATGCTCGAGCGCCTGGCCGAGCGCGTGCGACCGGGCGGACTGATCCTCTGCGCCGACTTCGCTCTTCCGGTCGGGGGCCGTTTCGGACGCTGGATCAGCGAGGCCTACTATCGCCCGGTGAACTGGATCGCCTGGGCCGTCGGCCTCTGCGATCTCCATCCGATCCTGGACTATCCGCGGCTGCTGGAGCCGCTGGGCTTCCGCATCCGGAGCGAGGAGCGGTTCCCGGTCGGGCCCGGCCGCAATCCGGCCTATCTCTCGCTCGCGGCCGAGCGGGAGGCCTGAGCGGGGTCGCCGTTCAGTCGGGGGCGCTTCCGGTCCCGAGCGCCGTCGTCTCGCGCGCCGGCATCGAATCGAGGTCCCGTTGGATCCGCTCGATCAGATGGCGATCCGCCGCGAGGTCCAGGGCGGGGATCTCGAGCGCCTCACGGAGTCGACGCCGCGCGGCCTCGGGATGGCCCGTCGCGAGCTCGACCCGGCCCGATCCGGCGAGGATGACGCGGCGCGCGTGCGGCGTGAGTGCCCCCTCCGCGTCCGCTTCGGACTCGAGCCGCGACTCCGCCTCGCGAGCGAGGGCCCGTGCGGCCTCGCTCTCTCCGCGTCGGGCGAGAGCCCGGGCGAGCGTGATCTCGCTCATCCCCTGCTCGCTCGGGAGACCGCCGATCTCCGCGAAGAGGTCACGGGCCCGGGTTGCCGCCGCCTCGGCGTCGGCGAGCGCGTCCTGCTCGAGCGCGATCCGCGCGCGCTGGAGCTCGATCGAGGCCCGCAGGCGCCGGTCGCCGGGGTGGAGCGTGCGGGCATCGCGCGCGGCCAGCTCGATCGCTCTTCGCGCCAGCGCGAGCTCGCCCGCGAGCAGCCCCTCCCGCGCGACGTCGAAGGCGAGTCGCAGGCGCTCTCCGTCGATCCGACCGGTCTCGGCGGTCGCGAGGGCGATGCCGAGGATGCGCAGCTTGTCGTCGACCGGGATCGGCTCGGGCTCGCGGGCCCGACGGGCGACGACGGAGCGCGCCAGGCTGATCAGGGCGCTGCCACCGATCGTGGGCTCCGTCTCTGCGACGGCGAGCAGACGCTGGGCGAGCTCGTCGGCACGCTCGACCTCCCCCTGACGCGCGAGCTCGACGGCGAGTCGGGCCTGCATGCCGAAGACGGCGCGCCGCGTCGCGTGGTGAGGCGGTCGCGAGGCGACCTGGGCTGCTGCCTGGGCGAGGCGCTCCTGGGCCTCCACGAGCTCTCCCTGGCGCTCGTGATCGCGGGCGAGCTCGGTCAGCTCGTGCCAGGCGAGTGCCTTCTCCG
>CAYXLY010000335.1:0-5503 GCA_964466005.1 uncultured Spirochaetaceae bacterium
AAGGGGATCGGCGCCTTCGATTCGAACGACCGTCTCTTCGCCGAGATCCGCTACAGCTTCTAGAGCTGCTCTCTCATGAATTCCCCAGTCGCGCTGCACGCGACCTGCGGGTCCGCTTCCGTTCAGCCGGAGGCTCGTTCGGATGCGCTCAGGGTGGGCCGACTCCGGGCCGAAACGATCGGTCATGCGCCCGCTTCGCCGGCCCACGGGCGGAGCTCCAACGGACCGCCGCCGGAATCGGACCGATCTGGAGACACGGACTCCGTCTCCGCAGCCCCCGACCGGGACCGACTTCGCGGCCTCACCGACAGAGAAGACCGCTCGATGCCGAACGACCGACCCGAGACTCCCGTCTGGACTGCCCGAGAGGCGGCCGAGATCGGCGCGCAATGGCGGGCACAGCTCCAGCAAGCCCTGCACGGCAAGATCGACGTGATCTCGAAGACGATGGTCTGCCTTCTCTCCCGAGGCCATCTCCTGCTCGAAGACGTCCCCGGCGTCGGCAAGACCACGCTCGCGCACGCCCTCGCCCGCACGGTGGCGGCCGACTTCCGGCGGATCCAGTTCACCAGCGACCTGCTGCCGGGCGATCTCACCGGGCTCTCGATCCCCGGAATTCCGCAGCCCGATCGAGAGGCGCCGAGCTTCCAGTTCCAGCCCGGTCCGCTCTTCGGCCACCTCGTGCTCGCCGACGAGGTGAACCGCGCGAGCCCGAAGACGCAATCGGCTCTGCTGGAGGCGATGAGCGAGCACACCGTCAGTGTCGACGGGATCAGTCATGCGCTTCCCGACCCGTTCTTCGTGATCGCGACCCAGAACCCGCTCGAGCACCATGGCACTCATCCGCTGCCCGAGAGCCAGCTCGATCGCTTCACCATGCGTCTGTCGGTCGGCTATCCGGACCGGCAATACGAGGCCCGCGTGCTCGCAGAGGACCCGAGCGTCCACGCCCTGCCGCGTCTCGAGAGCGTGCTCACGCTCGAGGCGCTTCGGGGTCTGCAGGATGCGGCCGAGGCGGTGAAGGTCGACGAGAGCCTGATCGCGTATCTGCTCGACCTCGTCGAGGCGACTCGGGCCCACGAGGCCCTGGCGCTCGGTGCGTCGACGCGAGGCGCACTCGCCCTGCGTCGCGTCGCGCAGGCCCACGCGTTGCTCGACGGTCGCGACTACTGCATTCCCGAGGACGTGCGCGATCTCGCCGTCGACGTGTTGGCGCATCGTGTGGCCCTGCATGCTCGCGGAGGCCTGCAGCCCGAGGCCGAGGAGTCGCGATGGATCCTGAGCGAGATCGTCGATCGGGTCTCGATCCCGCTTTGAGCCGCCGCGAGCGGAGACGACGGCGCTCCCGGACTCATCCCGCGCGGAGGCTCCGAGCGACACGCGCCGGCTGGTGCTTCATCGCGATCCTCTTCGGAGTGGGTTTCGCCGCGCTGAACACCGGCAACAACCTGCTCTACCTCGTGTTGGCCCTGATGCTGGCGTTCCTCGTCCTGTCCGGACTCCTGTCCGAGACTTCGCTCCGCGGCCTTCGCATCGAGCGTCGACTCCCGCGTGAGCTCTTCGCCGACGCGCCCAGCCGGATCGTACTCCGCGTGCACAACGACCAGCGACGCGTCGCGGCCTTCGCGATCTCGCTGGAGGATCGTTTCGAGAGCGCCGCGGGTCCCGGCGTGGCGGGGCGCACCTTCCTCCTGCGCATCCCCCCCTCCGCGGAGGTGGACCGCAGCTACGCCTTCGAGCCGCCTCGCCGAGGCCCTCTCCGGTGGACCGGGATCCGCATCTCCACCCGCTTTCCCTTCGGCCTCTTCGTGAAGTCCGCCGAGCTCGCCTGCGCGGCGGAAGCTCTCGTCTATCCGCGGATCGATCCCGTCCCGCTCGCCCCCCGCCTCGCCGGTGGCGCGCACAGCTCGGGCGAGCAGCCGCGGACCTCGCGGTCCGGAGAGCAGATCGTGGGCTTGAGGGACTTCACGCCGGGCGATTCGCGCGGCCGCGTCCACTGGCGACGCAGCCTTCGCGCCCGCAAGTGGCTGGTCGGCGAGCGGCAGGAGGAGACGTCCCGGGAGCTCGAGATCCGGCTCGAGCCGGAGCCGGCCGATCCGGAGCCCGTCGTCGAAGAACGCATCTCCCGGGCCGCGTCGCAGATCGTCCAGCATCTCGAGGACGGCTGGCGCGTGGGTCTGCGCACGCCCCGTGAACGCTTCATCCCGGAGGCGGGCAGGCGACAACGCAGCGCCCTGCTGTCCTGCCTCGCGCGCTTCGACGTCCACGCCGGGGCACCCGAGGCCCACAGCGAGGAGGAAGCGCTCGGATGAGCCGACGGGAGTTTCGAAGTCGCGTCACGGGTCCGCGCCCGGCCTCCGCCTGGCTGATGTCACTCGTCGCGAGCAGCACCCTCTGGGTCACCGAGCAGCTGCCCCTCTGGATCGCGGGAATCCAGCTGGTCGCCTTTGCGACGAGCTATCTCACGCGCCGCGATCCGCCCGCCTTCCGACGCAATCCGATCTGGCTGAACATCGGCATGCTCGGCGTCACCAGCATCACGATCCGGTCCGCGCTCTCCGGCAATCCCGCCACCGTCTCCCTCGCCTACTTCACCGCGCTCGCCCAGGGACTGCAGCTTCTCGACGCGCGCCCGCGCCAATCCGAGTTCCTGCTCGTCGCGCTCGGACTCTTCCAGGTGATCCTGGCCTCGAACCTGACGGACAGCGTCTTCTTCCCGCCCCTGGTCCTCCTCTTTCTGATCAGCGTCACCTGGACCCTGATGGTCCACACGTTGCAAATGGAGGCCATCGAGTCCGGCGATCCCCATGCAGGGGACGCGATCCATGCGCCCGAGCTGCGGCGCATGACGACCCTGGCCACCGCGGCCTGCGTCGGTCTGGCCCTGATCCTCTTCATCCTGCTCCCCCGCTTCCGCTCCCACATGCTCGAAGGTCGGGGCGGACCCGGAATCGCCCTCTCGGGCTTCTCCGAGCGCGTCTCCCTCGGCGACGTGGGCCGGATCCGGAAGGACGATCGCGTCGTGCTCCGGATCGAGAGCGACGACGAAGAGCCCGTGAAGGCCTCCGAGGCCTACTGGCGCGGGCTCGCCTTCGACGACTTCGACGGCAGACACTGGTCGATCTCGAAGTCCGAGCGGATCGCCGCCCGACGCAGCATCAGCGGCATCGGACGCTTCGGGATCGACCTCGCCCGCGAGAGCGAACGCCCGCTTCGTCGGCAACGGATCATTCGGGAGCCGGTCGAGGCGGGCGTCGTGTTCGCGGCCGGTCGCACGCACCGGATCGAGGGACCCTTCCAGCATCTCGAGATCGACCGCAACGGAGGCCTCTATCTGCCGGGCCGAGGCGACGAGCGGATCCGCTACACGATCTGGTCCTCTCCCTCCGAGCGCAGTGCCACTCGTCTGGCCCGCGACCGCGCCTTTCCCCCGCTCGAGCCCCATCCCGGCGGGCCGCGCCCCGCAGAGCGCTACCTCGCCCTGCCCGATCTCGATCCGCGGATCGCTTCGTATGCCGAAGAGCTCGTCCGAGGGGCCCACAACGACTTCGAACGCGCCCTCCGCCTCCAGGAGACCCTTCGCTCCCAGGGACGGTATACGGACTCGCCGCCCGCACTCGGGAACGGCGAGCGATCTCCAGTCGAGGACTTCATCCTGGGAGATCAGGAGGGACACTGCGAGTACTTCGCGAGCGCCATGGTGCTGCTCGCGCGGACCCAAGGCCTGCCGAGCCGCCTGGTGAACGGGTTCGCGGGAGGCGTTCCCAACGAGGTCGGGGGATTCGTCGAGGTCACGCGCGCCGACGCCCACGCCTGGGTGGAGGTGCACTTCCTGGAGGCGGGGTGGGTGCGCTTCGACCCCACGCCGCCGAGCCTTCGACTGCGCGCGGCGAGCCGCCTCAGCCCGTGGGAGCGCATCGCCCAGCTGGGCAGCGCCATCGAGATCTGGTGGTTCCAGAGAGTGGTGGACTTCGACAGCGCCGATCAGCTCGGGGCGCTCCGAGCGCTCTGGATGCGCTGGAAGGGCGATGCGGATCGATCGAGCGACCCGGGCGAGCCGGATCCCGGGCCGTCGGGGCCCGACACGGGCGGTCTCCCGGCGATGGGGGACCGGCTGACTCCCCTCCTGGTCTGCACCCTGATCCTCGGCCTGGCGTCGCTGGTGGCCTGGAGCCGACGGGGCCGAAGCGAGCCAGAGCGCGACATTCCGGCCGCCTATCGTGAGGCCAGGCGACTGCTCGCGCGCAGGGGCTGGAGTCGCGCGCCTTCGGTCTCGGCTCGTGACTTCGCCCGATCCCTGCATGCCGAGCTGCCCCGGCCGGCGGCGCGCGCCTTCGATCGGATCACCGAGAGCTACCTGGCCGTGCGCTTCGGAGGCCAGGAGGCGCCGGACCTGAAGGAGCCTCTCGCGACCCTGACGAACGCCCTGAAGAGGCTCTCGCGGACCTAGCCTGCATTCGATCGCGTCCGGAGGGGTCGATGCGATCTAGCGAACGCCGTAGATCGGATGCGTCTGCGGGATCAGGCGGACGTCCGAGAGCCGGGACTCGGCGAGCGCGAGCCATGCGAGCAGCTTCTCCGGCGTGGGCATCGCCTTCACGCCTCCGCATGGCGTGACGGGCTGCAGGACCAACGGAACCTCCGTCGAGACCCTCTCGATCCGGGTCAGCATCTCGTCGAGCTCTTCGTCTCGCGTCGAGGGCGTGAGCACGACCTTCACGTAGACGCTTCGCGCGCCGAGCGCCACACGCAGGAAGCGCTCGTGGGCGTCGTGATAGTCCTCGCCAGGCAGCCCCGTGCTCCCCGGCGCCCACCGGACGTCGGAGGCCAGCTTCCAGTCCATCGAGACGAGGTCGATGCGCTCCGCGATCGGCGCCAGCGCGTCGGCGTGCAGCCCGTGCGTCTCCAGATAGATCCGGCGCCCCCGCACGGCCAGCTCCTGCACCAGCGCCGCCACCGCTTCGGGCTGCAGCAGCGGCTCGCCGCCGGTGAGGCTCACCCAGGCGGAACGCCCTGGCGCGAGCTTCTCGACCTGCTCTGCCACCACCGCGGCGGGCAGCGGATTGCGCCACTCGACGCCGTCCCCGCGGCCGGCCTGCTCCTCGACGCGGCAGGTGGAACGCGTCCGCCAGGTCCCGGGCGAGTCGCACCAGCGGCATCGAAGATCGCAGCCGCCGAAACGCACGAAGACGGTCGTGCGTCCGACCTCGGGCCCCTCGCCCTGGGCGGATGCGAAGATCTCGATCAGCGAGGCACTCGTCGACATCGGGCCTCCCTCCGTCCCCGCGCTCAGCGTTCGAGCAGCGATCGGCCCATCGCGATCTCGCCGATCAGCTCCTCGAGGCGCTCCGGATGATCGCCGAGCGCCCGGATCCGGAAGCGCGCGACATGATCCGCGTCTGGGCGCGGATCGACCCACTCGAGCTTCTCGACCAGATGCTCGGCGACCGCGAGATAGTCGAGCGCCCGCTTGCCACTGACCTCGTCTCCGCAGAAGGTGAGC
>CAYXLY010000336.1:0-5470 GCA_964466005.1 uncultured Spirochaetaceae bacterium
GTCGCAGATCGCTCACCACCGGACCTGCCTTCTGCGAGAGTCCGATCTGATCGAGCCCGCGAACCCGATAGCCGTCGAGCATCGCCGCCGTCCCCAGGACCTGGGCCACGGTCACGACCCCGGTCCCGCCAATCCCCGTGATTCGCATGGCGAAGTCGCGATCGGGCACGATCCGCTCCGGCTCCGGCAGGACGCAGGGCGGCTCGGGCGGCAGAGGGCGACTCGACGTCTCCGCAGAAGAACCGGACCCGCCGGGTCCCTTCCGATCGTTCCGAGGCAGGGTCACGGTCACGAAGGAGGGACAATCCCCTTCGAGACAGGAGTAGTCGAGGTTGCAGGTCGTCTGGTCGATCCGCGTCTTGCGACCGAAGGGCGTCTCGAAGGGCTGGACCGAGAGACAGTTGCTGACGCGACCACAATCCCCGCAGCCCTCGCAGAGGCGATGATTGATCACGACGCGCTGCCGCGGGGTCGGCTGGAGGCCGCGCTTCCGGGCCCGCCGCGACTCTGCGGCGCAGGCCTGGTCATGGATGAGCACGGTCGTTCCGGGAATGCCCGCGAGCCGCTCCTGAGCCTCGATGAGGCGCTCACGCGACCAGACCTCCACGCCCGGCGGAAGCTCCGCGTCGTCGTACCGATCGACGTCCTCCGTCGTGACGAGAACCCGCGCGACGCCCTGACCGAGGAGCTGGGCGGCGACCCGGGGCACGCCGAGCTGCGCCTGGGGATCCTGTCCCCCGGTCATCGCCACCGTCCCGTTGTAGAGGAGCTTGTACGTGACGTTCACGCCGGCCGCGACCGAGGCCTGGATCGCGAGCTGTCCGGAGTGGAAGAACGTCCCGTCGCCGAGGTTCTGGATGAAATGCTCGCGCTCGACGAAGTCGGACATCCCGATCCACTGGACGCCCTCGTTGCCCATGCAGCCGAGGCCTCCGATCCGCCCCACCCGCTTCTCGTCCATCAGCAGGGCCATCGTATGACAGCCGATGCCGGCTCCCACGAGCGCGCCTTCCGGAGCCTGGGTGCTTCGGTTGTGGGGACAGCCCGAGCAGTAGAAAGGCGTCCGATCGAGCGACAGGGCCGGCAGCTCGACCGGATCCTCGGGCTGCGCGGGGACGAGCCGATCGCGCAGGCGGGGCTCGAGACGTCGGCGCAGGATCGGCACGAGGACATCCGCGTCGAGTGCGCCATGGCCGGGCACGAGCTGCTCGCCGACCTCGTCGGCCTTCCCGACGATCCGGGGCCGCTCGCTCAGGTCGTAGAGCGCGTCCTTCACCAGCGACTCGAGGTTCGGGCGCTTCTCCTCGACGACGAAGACCTGCTCGAGCCCACGGGCGAAGCGTCGCAGCGTCTCGGGCTCGAAGGGCATCGGCATGCCCATCTTCAGGAGGCGGATCCCGCAGGCCGCGATCTCGGCCTCGGAGCGCAGCCCGAGGCGGGCCAGCGCCTCTCGCACCTCGCGATAGGTGATGCCCGAGGAGACGATTCCGATCCAGGCGGTCGCGGGGTCGACCGGGAGATGATTCAGGCCGTTCAGGGAGGCGTACTCGCGCGCGAGGCGATAGCGCGTCTCGTAGATCTCGCGCTCGACCTCGATCGTGCGCGGCGTGAGGAGATTGCCGTCGGCCCGATGGCGATAGCTCTCGCCGTCGAGTCGCGGCAGCCGCGGCCGGATCCGATCCGGATGCAGGTCGACGGTCGCGGTCGCGTCGGCGACGTCGGCCACGATCTTGAGCCCCGACCACAGCCCCGTCAGGCGGGAGAGCGCGATCGCGTGCCGGCCGAGATCGAGCGCCTCGGCGGGATCTCCGGGATAGAGGAGCGGGACGTGCATGTCGGCGAGGACTCCGGCCGACGAGGACGGCACGGTCGAGCTCTTGGCCGCGGGATCGTCTCCCACGATCGCGACGGCCCCGCCCTGCATCGAGGTCCCGGCGTAGACCGCGTGACGAAGCGCATCGGTCGCCCGGTCGACGCCGGGCGCCTTGCCGTACCAGAGACCGATGATCCCGTCGTAGCGGCAGTCGGGCTGGGCGGCGGCCAGCTGGGATCCCATGACGGCGCTGGCGGCATACTCCTCGTTCATGGCCGGTCGGCACACGAGGGGCAGCTCGGGGGCGAGTGCCGCCGCGCCCGCCACGGCCCGGTCGTAGCCTCCGAGCGGTGAGCCCGGATAGCCGGACACGAAGGCCGCCGTGCGCAGGCCCTGGCGTCGATCGACCCGGAGCTGCTCGAGCGGCAATCGGGCCAGCGCCTGGATGCCCGTCAGGAAGACGGTGCCTTCGTCGGCGAGATAGCGATCGTCGAGCGCGTAGGGCCTGTGATCCTTCATGGCGCCTCCCCCCGATCCTCCGGCCCGATCCGGGCCGGCCCGGCAAGGATACGACGCACGGGAATGGATGCACGAAGCGCGACGCGAGGCCGTCGAACGAGAGCGCGGACGAGAGCCTCGAGGCCGCGATCCCGGTGCGCGCCGCGCGACGAGGGCGAACTCGATGGAGAGCTCCGACGACAGGATGCTCGGCAGGCCTCTAGGCAGGCGTCTTCATGACCTCGAGCATCCGCGCCATCTGGGCGTGGACCTTCTGGATCGCCTTCAGGGGACGGACCATCACCTTGAAGTCGACGATCTTGCCCTCGTCGTTCCAGCGGATCATGTCGACGCCGTTGACGACGATCCCGTCGATCTCGGTCCTGAACTCGAGCACCGCGTCGTTCGGACCCGCCACCTCGCGCACGTACTCGAAGGAGCCCTGGCTCGAGATCGACCCCGACGGCCGCGAGCGCTCGCCCGCATCGCCGGCGCCGTCCGCGTCCGACTCGCCCGGGTCGCCGGGGAAGACGTTGAAGGCCGCCATCAGGTAGAGACGGGTGAGATCGCGGCCCCGCTGCGGGGTGTGGACGACGGGAGAGTGGAAGACGACGTCCTCCGCGAGGATCTCGTCGAGGGCCTCCGCGCTCATGTTCCGCACGACGCGATGCCAGGCCTCGAGTCCGGTCTCCCTGGCCATTCTCCCCCTCCTCTCCCGGATCCCGGCGGTGCCATGGCGGGGACCGTCACGCGCCCGAGCAGCCCGAGGCGGCCCGCAGCGCTCTTCGACTCCCGACCTAGATGAACTTCTGCGGGACGGCGCAGAGCGCGGCATAGGCACCGAAGGCGAGCCCGCCCACGACCGTCACCCCGATCGGCGCCTGCGGAAAGAGCAACGAGGCCCCGATCGGACCTGCGAGAACGAAGAGACCGAGGACGGTATATCCGAAGGGATGCTCGCGCAGCTCGCGCCCGAGCGCGTCCCGCCAACGTCTTCCGCCCGCTCGGCTCTTCTCTGCCTGCGGCTCGGCGGCCTGCTTCGAGGCCGGCTCGACTCGAGTCTTCATCGCGTCCTCCCGGGCTCCGCCTCGCTCGAGCGGTCGCCCTCGCGCGAGAGCATAGGCCAGGGAGTCCCTTCCCGTGATGCCACACCGGGTTGCCGCGACCGGCGCCCTGATGGGATGCCGGCACGTCGGATACCCTCGGGGTCATCGACGTTCGCTGGCGCCGTCGGCGTCCCCTGCTGCCTCTCCTTCCCCCGCACGGCCCCCCGTACGCTGGCCCCCCGCCCGGCGCCGCGTCGCGATCTCGCTCTCCTTCTCCGACCAGCGCTCGCCGAGCCAGTCGCCGGCGGCCTCTCTCGTCGTCGGAAGCGTGTCGGGATCGAAGCGGGTGGCCGTGATCTCGATCTCCGGCACCTCGCCGGCCAGGAAGGCCCAGAACGAGGCCGGACGCGGATAGACGAGCGTCAGGTCGATCAGCGCGTCGAACTCGCCGGCCATCGCCTCGAGCAGCGCCAGGAAGCCCCCGACGCGCGGGCGCAGGAGGTAGCGATACGGGCTCTCCGTCTGCTCGCGCTTGCGCTCCTCGAAGCGCGTGCCCTCCGCGAAGTTCATGACGGCGGCCGGGCTGCGCCGCACGATGCGACAGGCCTCGCGCAGCGCCTCGAGATCGCGTCGCCTGCGCTCGGCCTCGTTCTCCTGTCGGCGGCTCCGACGGCGCAGGATCGGAAAGTCGAACGCCCAGAAGACCAGGCCCAGGATCGGGACGTAGATCAGCTCGCGCTTCGCCAGGAACTTGAGCAGGGGGCCCTGCCTCACGATCACGCTCTGGATCATCAGGATGTCCGCCCAGGAGACGTGGTTCGAGAGCACGAGGTAGCTGCGCCGGGGATCGAGGCCCAGCTCCGGGCGACTCCACCGGATGCCCATCACGCGGCGCAGCCAGGCATCGTCGACGGCCACCGCCATCCGATAGATCCCCGCCATCGCGCGCTCCGCCGGCCCGCGGACCGCCGGCAGGAGGAGCTTCGAGAGCGAGAGCAGGGCGAGCGGAATCGACCAGAAGAGCAGATTCGCGGTGATGACCAGGAGCGAGAGCGCGCTGCGGCAGTGGGCGAGCACGGTCATGGCGGCCAGACGTCCCGCCTGCGCGGCGAGTCGTCGTCGCGCAGGCCTCTTCGCGGGGTCACCGACCCGTCCCCCTCATTCGGCGACCGACCGGATCAGCTCGGGAAGACGGCTGAAGTCCGGGTGATCCGCGGCATGCCGGGGATGATGCGTCCAGAGGACCCGCTCCCCCCGAACGGCGAAGACCCCGGGCATGCGCCAGATGTCGCCCGAGCGCGGACCGCTCTCGTATCCCTTGCTCCGGGCGCGGCTGCGGGCCGCGAGGACGGAGGGACCGAGGGCCTCGAGGAAGCTCGCCTGTCGGATGCCGAAGAGCTCGTAGAGCTCGAGGTCCGGGTCCGCCACCGCCCTCGCCTCGGGCCAGTCTCGACGCAGGAAGGCGCGCCCCTCGGTCGGGCTGCCCTGGAAGAAGAAGAGGACGCGAGGGTAGTCGGGATCGCTCTCGGCGGCGCGACGCAGGTCGCCCACCGTCTCTCGGCAGAAGAGACAGCCGAAATGTCGAAGGAAGACGAGGAGCGTGATCCCGTCGCCGAGCTGGTCGCGCAGGGTGCCCGGCACGAGGTTCACGCCGTTGACGGGCGCATCGAGCGCCTCGATCGGAAGGGTCTCCAAGCAGGGTCTCCTCGCCGCGTCCTCGAGCGGCGCGGCGACTCTGGAATCACGGATCTTCGCACATCTTCCAGAGCGTGGAGCGTTCGGCGGCGCTCTCGCGCGTCGACTGGACCCAATGGGTGCGCACGGCCTTGCGGTCGAAGAAGAAGCGGCCCGTCTCGCCCTCGACCGCGGGCGAGG
This sequence comes from uncultured Spirochaetaceae bacterium, assembly GCA_964466005.1. Taxonomy (GTDB): domain Bacteria; phylum Myxococcota_A; class UBA9160; order UBA9160; family UBA4427; genus UBA4427. The sequence continues at coordinate 5,233 of CAYXLY010000336.1, forward strand.
CCGCCAGCCAGACGACCGTGTCGGCCCCCTCCGCCGGCGTCCGCAGGATCGCCTCCGTCACGCGATGGAAGAGCGGCAGCGAGCGCGCGACCGCAGGCGTGTCGGCCCAGCCGGGATGCATCGAGTTCACGCAGACCCGGGTCGTCGCGAAGGCGTCCGCCCAGAGCTCCGCCAGCACGACCTGGGCCCGCTTCGTCTCGGCGTAGGCCCGCACGCCATCGTAGTCGCGCGCGCGCCA
>CAYXLY010000337.1:0-5456 GCA_964466005.1 uncultured Spirochaetaceae bacterium
ATCCGCGTGTTCCAGGGCGAGCGCGAGATGGCCGCGGACAATCGCGAGATCGGACGCTTCATCCTGGACGGCATCCCTCCGGCACCGCGCGGCGTGCCGCAGGTCGAGGTGACCTTCGACATCGATGCCAACGGCATCCTCTCCGTGAGCGCGACGGACAAGGCGAGCGGAAAGGAGCAGTCCATCCGGATCGAGGGCAGCGGCGGGCTCTCCAGCGACGAGATCGATCGCATGGTGCAGGACGCCGAGGCGAACGCCAGTGCGGATCAGGCTCGACGGGAGGCGATCGAGAAGAAGAACCAGCTCGACAGCCTCGTCTACCAGGCCGAGAAGACCCTGTCGGAGAACGCGGACAAGCTCGACGAGGCCGACAAGACGGCGATCTCGAGCGCGATCGAGGACGCGAAGAAGGATCTCGAGTCCGGGGACGCCGCCAAGCTCGACGCGGCTCGACAGCGCGTCGAGGGCGAGCTGCACAAGGTCGCGGAGAAGCTCTACAAGAGCGAGGCCGGAGCGGCGGGAGCGGGTCCGGCGGGCGCACCGGGTGCGGGCGGCGAGGCGGCCGGGGGGTCCGACGAGGACGTGATCGACGCCGAGTTCACCCAGGAGAACGGTGATTCCTGAGCGCAACCGGCCTCATCCGCTCGTCGAGCTCTACGGTGAGTTTCCCGATCGCCTTCGAGGGGATCGGTGGCAGCCGGCGGCCGACGTGTTCGAGACCGCGAAGGAGATCGTGGTCCGCTTCGAGGTGGCCGGGGTCCGGGGCGAAGACCTCAAGGTGAACGTCGAGGGCTCCCATCTCCGGCTGCGGGGCATTCGGCGCGCACCGAAGATTCCGTCCATTCAACGTCTCCAGCAGATGGAGATCTCCTTCGGTCCCTTCGAGCGCGAGATCCCGATCGGGGCCCACTTCGACGTGGAAGCGGTCCGCGCGCGTCTCGAGGACGGATTCCTGATCGTCCGGATTCCCAAGCGGGGGCGAGAGCGAAGAAAGGTCGAGGTCCGGTCCGAGTGATGTCAGAAGAAGAGGAGCAGATCGACGAGGCCCCGGGAGGCATGGAGATCCATGTCGGAAGCGGACCGGAGGAGGAGTCGGAGGAGCTGACGGAGCTTCCGCGCGAGCTGCCCGTGCTGCCGCTCAAGAATACCGTCCTCTTCCCGTATCTCCTGTCCCCGCTGCTGGTCAACACGCCGGCCTCCCAGCGTCTGATCGACGACGTGCTCGTGCGTCCGGACCGGTTGATGGTCTGCACGGCGGTGAAGCGCGAGGTCTCGGGTCCCCCCGGAGCGGACGACGTGTACTCCGTGGGCACGGTCCTGCGCGTCGTGAAGATGCTGAAGTTTCCCGACGACTCCTATCGTCTCCTGGTACAGGGCGTGGCGCGCGTCGAGCTCACGAAGTTCACGGCCACCGATCCCTTCCTGCGGGCCGAGATCCGACGCCTCGAGGACGTCTCCGAGCAGCAGGAAACCGTCGAGATGACTGCGCTCGTGCGCAGCGTGGCGCAGCAGTTCAGCACGCTGGTCTCCGAGAGCCCGCGACTCTCCGACGAGCTTCAGGTCCTGGTCGCGAACCTGGACGATCCCTCGAAGCTCGCCGATCTCGTCGCCTCCAACCTCGACCTCGACGTCGCGGGCAAGCAGCAGGTCCTCGAGGCCCGGGACGTCGCGCTGCGTCTTCGTCTCGTGCTCGATCAGCTCTCGAAGGAGACCGAGGCGCTCCAGATCGAGACCGAGATCAAGCAGAAGGTCCAGAGCGAGATGGGCAAGACGCAGCGTGAGTACATGCTGCGTCAGCAGCTCGAGGCGATCCGCCGGGAGCTCGGCGAGAGCGAGGACGACGAGGAGGAGGTCGAGCGCTTCCGCGCGGCGATCGAGTCCTCGGGGATGTCGGAAGAGGCGCTGAAGCAGGCGCACCGCGAGCTCGAGCGATTCGCGCAGATGCCCTCTGCCGCCGCGGAGCACTCGGTCATCCGGAACTATCTCGATTGGATGATCTCACTCCCCTGGAGTGAACGCTCCGAAGACCGGCTCGACGTGAAGGCGGCCCGCGAGGTGCTCGATGCCGACCATTTCGGGCTCGAGAAGATCAAGGACCGCATCATCGAGTACATCGCCGTGCTCTCCCTGAAGCGCGACCTGAAGGGGCCGATCCTCTGCTTCGTGGGACCGCCGGGGACGGGCAAGACGTCACTGGGCAAGTCCGTGGCGCGCGCCCTTGGCCGGGAGTTCGTGCGGATCTCGCTCGGAGGCGTGCGCGACGAGGCCGAGGTCCGGGGCCATCGGCGGACCTACGTGGGGGCGCTGCCGGGTCGCTTCCTGCAAGGGCTGCGTCAGGCGGGGACCTGTAATCCGGTCGTGCTGCTGGACGAGATCGACAAGGTCGGCTCGGACGGTCGGGGAGACCCGTCCTCCGCGCTGCTGGAGGTCCTCGATCCGGAGCAGAACTCCGAGTTCAGCGACCACTATCTCGAGGTGCCCTTCGATCTCTCTCAGGTGCTCTTCATCGCGACCGCCAACATCATGGATACGGTCCCGCCCGCCCTCCAGGATCGGATGGAGGTCATCGAGCTGCCCGGGTACACGCTCGAGGAGAAGATCGAGATCGCGCGAGGCTTCCTGATCCCGCGTCAGGTCGAGCGCAACGGCATCGTCGACGTCGGATTCGACCTGACGGACGCGGCGCTGCGCAAGCTGATCGAGAGCTATACGCGCGAGGCCGGCGTCCGGAACCTCGAGCGCGAGATCGGCAGCCTCTGCCGGAAGGTGGCTCGCCGGGTGGCCGAGGGCGACCTCGAGGGCAAGGCCGTGATCGACGCAGACGAGGTCTCCGAGCTGCTCGGGCCGATCAAGGCGGAGCCGGAGCTCGCCGAGGACGAGATCGTTCCCGGCGTGGCGGTCGGGCTGGCCTGGACGCCGACCGGCGGCGACATCCTGTTCATCGAGGCGACCCAGATGGAGGGGACCGGCGAGCTGAAGCTGACCGGCTCCCTGGGTGGCGTCATGCGCGAGTCCGTCGAGGCGGCCCGGTCCTGGCTGCGCAATCACGCCAGGGAGTTCGATCTGGACGCCGAGCGCTTCGATCGGGTCGATCTGCATCTGCACGTGCCCCAGGGCGCCGTGCCCAAGGATGGCCCGTCCGCCGGAGTGGGCATGGTGACGGCCCTGGCCTCGCTGATGACGGGCCGCCCGACGGGAGCCCGTGTCGCCATGACCGGAGAGATCACGCTGCGCGGAAAGGTGCTGCCCGTCGGCGGAATCAAGGAGAAGGTGCTGGCCGCAAAGCGAGCCGGCATCGAGCGGGTCGTGCTGCCGGAGCGCAACCGGCGCGACGTCGAAGAGATCTCGCCGCATCTGCTGGAGGGGCTCGATCTGCGATTCATCGGTACGATCGAGGAGGCGTTGCGGTGGACGCTCTCCGCGTCTTCCTCGACCTGAGGAGGAATCGCTCTTGCTTCTTCGACTCTGCGTGGTCCTTCTGGCCTGCGTGACGACCGCGGGCTGCGTGACCCGCGGTGCCTATGACGGACTCGTCGACCGGGAGGAGGCGCTCGCTCGAGAGCGCGACGAGCTCGTGACGGAGGTTCAGCGACTCCAGATCGAGCGGGACAGCCTCGAGAATCAATATTACGAGGCCCAGGAGGCCTACGAAGACGAACGGGTCGCTCGAGAGGCGCTCGCCCGCGATCTCGCAGGCTCTCGCGAAGAGGCGGAGGCGCTCGAGGCGTCTCTCGCTTCGGAGCGCAGCGCCCGCGAGGCAGCTGCCGGCGAGCTCGCCCGACGCGAGGCCGAGATCGCAGCCTTGCAGTCGACCTACGACGGGCTCGTCTCGGACCTCGAGTCCGAGGTCTCGGCCGGTCAGATCGAGATCGAAAGGCTGAAGGAGGGCTTGCGCCTGAACGTCTCCGACGAGGTCCTCTTCGCCTCGGGCTCGGCCGAGCTCGATGCGGTCGGCCGCAGCGTCCTCGAGAAGGTCGCCGTTCAGCTGAAGGGCCTCGATGATTTCGTCGAGGTCCGTGGGCATACCGACGATCGGCCGATCCGCGGCTCGCTGTCCCGGATCTACCCCTCGAACTGGGAGCTGGCGGCCGCGCGGGCGGCGAGGGTGGTTCGTCTGCTGGAGGAGCAGGGCGTCCCGGGCGATCGGCTGGCGGTCGTCTCCCTCGGTCCGAACGATCCGGTGGCGGCCAACGACTCGGCCCGGAATCGGGCCTTGAATCGCCGCATCGAGATCCGCCTCGAGCCGCGCGTGGACTCCCGCGAAGCCCCCGACTCCTGAGCCGAAGACCGGTCCCACACAGGCCGACGCGAAGGCACGGCGCAGCGCCGATTCCCACCGGGCGCTGCGCTGCTACGGTCCTTTCATGAAGACGACGCGTGGCCCCTCTGCTCTCTCGCTCGTGAGCCGCGCCTTCGTGCTGTTCACGCTGATCCTCGAGGCCGCCTGGATCTACCTGCTCCATCGTCTCTCGGCGCGACGAGGTCGCTCGGTCGATCCCGAAGCACTCGAGCGCCGTTCGACGCGTTTCGCGGCCCGCTTCGTCCGGGTCGCGACGCGTTTCCGGGGCGGCTTGATCAAGCTCGGGCAGGTCGCCAGCCTGCGCGTCGACGTGATCCCTGAAGCGATGACCCAGGAGCTCGTGAAGCTCCAGGATCGGGTCCCGCCCCACCCCTTCGCGGAGATCGCCGAGCAGATCCACTCGGAGCTCGGTCGCGCTCCCGACGCGCTCTTCGCGCGGATCGACGAGCACGCGCTCGCCTCGGCGAGCCTCGGTCAGGTCCATCGAGCGGTCGATCACCAGGGCCGCGAGGTCGCGGTCAAGGTGCTCTATCCCGGCGTGGAGCGCTCCGTGGCGGTGGACCTGCGCATGACGCGCCTGGCGCTCTGGCTCTTCAATCCGCTGGTCGCGGCGGATCTGATGCAGGTCTATGCGCAGCTCGCGGCCACGCTGCTCGGGGAGATGGACTACGTCCGGGAGGGCGAGGCGGCCGAGGAGGTGGCCTCGAATCTGGCACGCGATCCCGAGCTGATCGCTCACGTGCGCATTCCCCGCATCGATTGGGAGACGAGCTCGCGGCGCGTGCTCACGATGGAATACATCGAGGGCAGCAAGATCAACGACCGGGCCGCGCTCGAGGCGAGGGGAGTGGACGTGCAGGAATGCGTCGCCTGGGCGACCCGTGCGTTCCTGCACATGATGTTCCGGGACCGCTTCTTCCACTGCGATCCGCATCCCGGAAACCTCCTCGTGGATCTCGAGGGGCGGGTGGCGATCATCGACTTCGGCATGAATCAGCGGATCGGATCCGAGGTGATGGATGGCATCCGCCGGAACGTGCTCGCGGCGGTGACCCGGAACGAGGATCTCTGGGTCGACAGCATGATCCAGATCGGCATCATCGAGGAATCCGACCGCGAGATCGCGCGCGAGCTGGCGCAGATGTCCTTCGATCCG
>CAYXLY010000338.1:0-5451 GCA_964466005.1 uncultured Spirochaetaceae bacterium
GATCGGGTCGAAGACGCGTGCATCGCGACCGAGGGGTTTATGAGATGGCCTCTAGGGAGCCTCTGCACGAGGCGCCGTGCCAGGGCCGGGTCGGGCGGGGGGCCGTGATCGAACATCCTCGCGCCGAGGGGGCAGCGAGCTCGGCCACACGCCTCGATCGGCGCTGCGGAGCTGCGCGCGGCAACCCCACCTGCCCCGGCCAAAGCGAATAACGTCTGCGCTCGGTCGGCGTAGCTGGTCAGAGGCCGTCGCGGCCGTGCGGGGCCAGGAGGTCGAGGTCGGGGCCGACCGGGACGATCCCGTTGGGATTGATCGTCTCGTGGCTCTCGTAGTAGTGGCGCTTGATGTGCGTGAAGTCGACCGTGCCGGCGATGCCCGGCATCTGATGGAGCTCCCGGAGGTAGCCCGAGAGATTCGGATAGTCGGCGATTCGCCGGCGATTGCATTTGAAGTGGCCGACGTAGACCGCGTCGAACCGGATCAGGGTCGTGAAGAGGCGCCAGTCCGCTTCGGTCAGCCGGTCTCCCACGAGATAGCGCTGGCTCGAGAGGCGCTCGTCGAGCGCGTCGAGCGCAGCGAAGAGCTCCTCGAAGGCCTCCTCGTACGCCTCCTGGCGGGTCGCGAAGCCGCACCGGTAGACGCCGTTGTTGACCTTCGGATAGACGAGAGCGTTCGTCTCGTGGATCGCATCGCGAAGGGCCTCGGGGTAGAGATCGAGCGACGCATCCCCGATCGCGTCGAACTCCGAGTTCAGCATCCGGATGATCTCCGAGGACTCGTTGTTGACGATCGTCGCGTACTCGCGATCCCAGAGCACGGGTACGGTCACCCGCCCCGTGTAGCGGGGATCCGCGGCCGTGTAGATCTCCCGGAGAAACCGGGCGTCGAGGATGGGGTCGGCGATGCAGCCCGGGGTCGCATCGGGATTCTCGAAGCTCCAGCCATCGCGACCCATGTAGGGATGGACGACGGAGATCGAGATCGCGTCCTCCAGCCGCTTGAGGACGCGGAAGATCAGGGTCCGATGCGCCCACGGACAGGCCAGCGACACGTAGAGGTGGTAGCGGCCGGCCTCCGGCGCGAATCGGCTCGAGCCGTCGGCTCGCACGCGATCGCGAAAGGCGGTGTCCTGTCGGACGAAGCGTCCCCCGGTCGACTCCGTGTCGTACCACTCCTCGGACCAGACGCCGTCGATCAGCTTGCCCATCTCTCGCCTCCCTTCTTCGAGCCCTGGAGTCCGGAGCGCTCGGAGAGCCCATCGACTCCATGGCGCTGGATGCGTCCCGGTCGCACGGCCCTGGACGGCTCGCCGACCCGGTGATCAGTCGCGCGGCGCGACCGACCCCGAACCGCCCTGCTTCGCCCTCTCCTTCTCCGCGCGGCGGGCCACCCGCGCCTCCCGCCGAGCCGGATCGAAGATCCAGGCGACTCCGACCCCGAGCAGATAGAGGAAGATCATCGGGATCGCGAGAAAGAGCTGGCTCACGACGTCCGGCGGGGTGAGGATCGCGCCCGCCACGAAGACGGCGAGCACGGCGTAGGGAGTGCCTGCGAAGAGCTGCCTCGCCGAGACCAGGCCCGTGATCGACAGGAAGAAGACGAAGAGCGGAAGCTCGAAGGCGATGCCGAAGGCGAGGAAGAGCCGCGTCGTCAGGCTGAAGACCTCCTTCATCGTCCAGGCCGACACGACCCACTCGTTGCTCCAGCCGCTGAAGAACTCGAAGACGATCGGAAAGACCATCGAGTAGCCGAAGACGGCGCCGCCCACGAAGAGGAGGGTCGAGAAGAAGACGAAGGGGATGATCGCCCTTCTCTCGTTCGCATAGAGACCGGGCGCGACGAAGGCCCAGAGCTGCCAGAAGGTGACGGGCAGGGTCAGGACGAAGCCTGCGAGCAGGGCGCACTTGATGTAGGTGAAGAAGATCTCGGTCGGGGCGATGGCCTGGAGCTGGCTGCCCTCGGCAGCGAGCGCCTGAGTCGCCGGGGTCAGCAGGAATCCGAAGATCTCCTCCGCGAAGCTGAAGGACAGGATGGCGCCGAGCGCGATCGCCGAGAGCATGTAGAAGAGGCGCTTACGGAGCTCGGCGAGATGCTCCGTGATGGGGAGGGCCTCATCCACGCTCGGCATCCGCGGGACCTTCGTCGGCTCTCGCCGCTCCTGCACGCGGACGGGCGGCTTCCTCCTCCGCGTCCTCCCCCTCGGACCCGCCCGTGTCGCGATGCTCGTGGTCGTTGCCGAGCGGAAGCTCTCCCGGATGGGGGCGTCCGGGTCCGGCGGTCTCCTCCCCCTCGGCCTCGGCCTCGGCCCCGCCCGGGGGCCGCTCCGAGTCCTCGGACGACGGCTCTCGAGCGGATCCCTTGGTCTCGGGAGCGGCCGCGGGGACGTCGTCTCCCGCCTGGGCGGGCCGGTCGGGGGGGTGGGTCGGCTTGTGGATGCGACCGGCCTGCCCCAGGTCCCGTCGAAGATCGTTCTGGAGGTCGTCGAGAGCGAGGCTCTGACGGAGCTCGTTGCTCGCGCGGCGGAACTCACCCATTCCGCGGCCGAGGGTACGGGCGAGCTCGGGCAGCCGCTTCGGCCCGAAGACCAGAAGCGCCACCACGAGGATGATCCCGAGCTCCGTGACACCGATGCCGAACATGCGCCTCGAATCTAGCAGGCTCCTGCGCGACCTACTCTCCAGGGCCTCCGACGCGTCTGTGACCATCGCACGAAGGCGTCCATGACCGAGGTCGAGGCGCAGGACCCCGTGCCACGCGAAGATCCGGTGACCCCCGTCCCGATCGATCGCGACCTGCTGCGATCCGCTCGTCCGCGCTCGTCCGCGCTCGCCCGCGCCGCGAGAGGGGGCTCAGCGCTGTCCGGACGATCGGGAGCCGGTCGTGTGGCTCGGGCCGACCTTGCGGACGCGCCTCATGGGCTGTGCATCCCGCTCCCGGAGCATCGCGATGCCCGCTCGGGCGCGTCCCTGATCGGCGGGCTCGCACCAGACGACGCGGGCGAGGCCGTGAAGGGTGATCGCGCCGTCGATCCCGCGCACACGGATCTGGAGCAGCTCGCCGGGATCCACCGGCTCGGGAAGATCGAGTCCGAGGCCGGACCGGGATCGGTCCTGGGTATAGGCGATGCGTCCGAGCTCGCCGACGCTGCGGCGGGGATAGCGGCTGTACTCGACGACCTGCACCAGCGGGTCACGCGGCGCCTCGCGGCCGGGCTCCTCGTCGCGGTCGAGATTCCGGGTCGCGCCCGCGCTCATGCCGCCCCCTGACGGCTCTGCTCGAGCCCCTCGAGCCAGCCACCCGGGGCCAGGTCGAGGGGGCTCGACTCGTCGTCGATCGCCATGGCGGCGCCGCTCTCGATGAGCGGGCAGAAGAGGCCGACCAGTCCGGGATCGAACTGGGTGCCGGCGCCGGCGCGGAGCTCCGCCAGGATCTCCGGGCGGGGCCGACCCGGTCGATCGGGGCGTTCGCAGGTCATGGCATCGCAGGCATCGGCCAGGGCGATGATGCGGGAGCCCAGCGGAATGTCCTCGCCGGCGAGCCCGTCCGGATAGCCCCGTCCATCGAAGCGCTCGTGATGATGACGGATGACGTGCGCGATCGTGATCGAGGTCCCGAGGCCGAGGGGGCGCAGCAGGCGCTCTCCGATCTCGGGATGGGCGCGGATCGATTCGTTCTTCGAGGGCTCGGGCAGCGCCGTGCCCGCGAGCACGCCGCTCGAGGCACCGACCTTTCCGATGTCGTGGAGGAAGGCGGCGATCCGGACCTGCTCCCGCTCCTCGCGGGCCAGGCAGAGCCGCTCGGCCAGCAGGTCGGCGAGGAAGGCCACGCGCCGGGCGTGCCCCCGCATGAAGAGGTCCCGGCTCTCGATCGTCTCGGCGAGGATCTCGAGGAATCCGGTCGGGGACGGCTCCGCGATCCGGCGATCGCCGGCGCTCGAGAGCAGGACGGGCTCGGCGAGGACCGATCGGAGGCGTTGCTGTGCCAGCGGACTGGCATCGAGCTCGTCGAGCACCAGATCGGCGTCGCGCGGATGCCCCAGGACGCGACCGATGCGCTCGAGAAAGGAGATCATGCGGAGCCGGCTCTCGCGTCGGGCGAGGGCCCGCTCGACGGAAGCCGTCACCTGGACGACGTCGAAGGGCTTGGTCAGGTAGTCGAAGACACCGTGTCGGATGCCTTCGACGGCGGTCTCGAGAGAGCGGCAGCCGGTGATCACGATGATCTCGACCTGGGGCCGCTCGCTGCGGATCGCCCGCATCAGCTCGTCGCCCTTCATGCCGGGCATCTTCAGGTCGACCGTGACGAGATCGATCGGCCCGGTCCGGAGCAGCTCGAGCGCCTCGGCGCCGTGCGAGGCGGTGATCACCTCGTGGGTGCCGGAGAGGATCATCCGGAGCGACTCGCGCGGTCCCCGCTCGTCGTCGACGACGAGGATCCGGGCGGGCGTCGGGGCCGTCTCTGCCGACCGGTCGCGATCCGAGGGCGGAGTGTCGGGCGGGGAGACGACCTTGGGGCGTTGGGCTCGAGGCTGCATGCGCTGCATCTGAGCAAGCGGCGTGCCACCTCTCCCGGCTGGGGCGGTATCGCTGCAAGCGCCTGATTTCATTGGATTTCATCGCGAATAGAGTACGAGGCCGCGCTCTTGCGAACGTGTTCTCGAAAGAGCGGGGGCCCGGGGGATCCGGGGCCGCCAGGGGCTGCGCAGCGCCAAGTCGCTGATTTCGATTCGAAAACGGGATCGTACGGATGCGAACGGCCGAGGCGGGTGGGGGTACCGGTGGGAACCGCGCCCGGCCCGCCTCTAGTCGGAGCCCTCGGGCGACTCGATGCCGAGCTTGTCCATCTTCAGCTTCAGGACCCGCCGGGTGATGCCCAGGGCCTGGGCGGTCCGGGTCTGGTTCCAGTGATGGCTCTCGAGGGCCTCGCGCAGAATCTCGGTCTCGAAGCGCGTCACCGTCTCCTCGAAGCTGCGTTCGCCCTGACGCCACTGCTCGCGCAGCAGCTCCGCCTGTCCCGCGCGACCGATCGAGATCGGGAGATCTTCGGGCTCGATCGCGTCGCCATCGGAGAGGGCGAGCCCATGCTCGATGGCGTTCTGCAGCTCGCGGACGTTGCCCGGCCAGCCATAGCCCTCGAGCGCGGCGAGCGAGGCGGCCGTCAGGCGCTTCGTCGTCTGGGCGCGCGCGACGAAGGCTTCTGCCAGCAGTCGGATGTCCTCGCGGCGCTCGCGCAGCGGGGGCAGCTGGACGGGCACGACGTTCACCCGGTAGTAGAGATCCTCGCGAAAGTTGCCCTGGGCGACCTCGTGGGCGAGATCGCGGTTGGTCGCCGTCACGATGCGGACGTCGACGGAGGTGGGCTGGCTCGAGCCGACCCGCTCGAAGGTGCGCTCCTGGAGCGCCCGCAGCAGCTTCACCTGCACCGCAGGAGCCAGCTCCCCGATCTCGTCGA
>CAYXLY010000339.1:0-5448 GCA_964466005.1 uncultured Spirochaetaceae bacterium
CGATGGCCTCGAAGTCGGGCTTGCGCGGCTTGAAATAACGCGAGACGCCGGTGATCGTTCCGCCCGTGCCGACTCCGGCGACGAGGGCGTCGAGCGTCCCGTCGGTGTCCTCCCAGAGCTCCCGGGCCGTCGTCTCCTGGTGGATCTCGGGATTCGCCGGATTCCGGAACTGCTGGGGCATGAAGGCGTTCTCGATCGAGGCCGCGATCTCGTTGGCCTTCTCGACGGCGCCGCGCATCCCCTTCGTCCCCTCGGTCAGGATGATCCGGGCGCCGAAGGCGCGCATGGTCACCCGACGCTCGGGACTCATCGTGTCGGGCATGACGATCACGCATCGGTATCCCTTCACCGCCGCCACGAAGGAGAGGGCGATTCCGGTGTTGCCGCTGGTCGGCTCGACGAGGGTCGAGACGCCCGGGACGAGGAGGCCTTCTCGCTCCGCCGCCTCGACCATCGCGAGCCCGATCCGATCCTTCACGCTGTTGCCCGGATTCGCGGACTCCATCTTGCCGAGAATCTTCGCCGGGCAGTCGCCCACCACCCGATTCAGTCGAACGAGCGGGGTCCCTCCGATGAGATCCGTGATGGCCGATGCAATGTTCATGGTCCTCGTTCTCCCTCGCTTCGATTCCCGGATTCCGCCCCGGCCCGCGATCGTCGCCCGGGGTGCTCAGCCCGAGGATACACGGGGCTCCCCGGGCCCGTCACTCGAGCGCGACCGCGGCCCGGCGTCGCGGGTCGCGCCGACGAGCGTCTCGAGCAGGACGGTCACGTAGGAGCCCGCAGGCAGTCCACAGCGGACTCGCAAGCCCGCCCCCGACTCGAGCGGCTCGATCTCGAGCGCCTCGGGACGGACGCGGAGCGCACGACGACCGCCGCGCGCCCGCAGACCGCGGGGCAGCGCGAGGGACTCGAGCGCAGGCAGTCCGAAGCGATCGAAGATCCTCTGCTCGAGCTCCGCCACGCCAGCCCGGGGCGCTCGCATCCGCGTGCCGAAGATCGGCCCGGTGGCGCTGATCTCGAAGGCGGCTGCGCGCGCCCGGTCCCGCTCGGGATCGTCGACCCAGAAGAGTCCACCGCTCTGCTCGACCCGGGCGACATCCCCGAGCTCGACCGAGTCGATCTCCTCCAACCTCTCGGCGAGCACGGCGTTGAACACCTCGGACTGCAGGGCCGACAGGAGAAATCGAGCGGCTCGACGATCCCGCGGCGCCTTCCCCGTCTCGAGCATCCGGCGCGCCCGCTCCGCGTTGTCGCCGTCGAGTCCGAAGCGCTGCTCCCCGTAGCGATTCGGACTCCCGCGCCGCTCGAGCTCGACCGCGCGCGCGCGGAGCGTCTCGAGGCCCTCCGTGCCCTCGCCTCGCAGGACGATCTCGAAGCGGTTCCCGCGGAGATGCCCGGTCTTCAGCTTGTGCTCGTGGCGGGTCGCCTCCAGGACGCGGGCGTCCCGGAGCTCGAAGCGCAGCGCCTCGCTCGGCTCGACCCCCGGCAGCGAGAGCCATTGGCGGGTGAGGGCATGGCGATCCTTTCGTCCCGCATAGCCGACGTCGCGCCCCGACACCCCGGCTGCCCGGGCCAGATCACGAACGACCTGCTCGGTCGTCCTGCCGCGCTTCTCGACATACACGAACGTATGCCCGCCCTGTCCAGACGGCGGATAGAGCGGCTCCTCGATCACGACGAAGTCCTCGGGAGAGGATCGCAGCGCATAGCCCGTCGCCGTCACGATCCGTCCCTCCCGTCCCGCACGCGGCCTTCGTCCTCGAGGGCCCGCTCGAGACGGCGCACCCGCTTCAGGAGCTCGGGCAGACGACGGAGCGCCGAGACGGCCCGATGCCAGGCTCGCTCCTCCATCTGGGGCGCGCCGAAGACCCGCCCGCCGTCGGGGACGTCGCGATGGAGCCCCGTCCGGGCGCCGACGAAGGCGCGCTCTCCGATCCGCAGATGTCCGGTCGAGCCGGCCTGGGCCATCACGATCGCCCCGCGACCCACGATCGTTCCGCCCGAGAGCCCGGTCTGCGCGACGATCAGGGCATCCTCGCCGATCTCGCAGTTGTGGGCGATCTGGACGAGGTTGTCGATCTTCGCGCCTCGCCGGATCCGGGTCTCGTCGAGCGTCGCGCGGTCGATGGTGCTGTTCGCGCCGATCTCGACGTCGTCCTCGATCACGACGCGACCGCGCTGGGCCATGGCGACCGGCCTCCCCTGCTCGTCGGCGACGTAGCCGAAGCCGTCCCCCCCGACCACGACGCCGGGCTGGAGGACGACGCGATCGCCGATCCGCGTCTCCTCGCGCAGAACGACGCCCGGATGGATCCAGCAGTCCGCGCCCACGATCACGTCGGCGACCAGCGCGACCTGGCTCCCCAGGACGCTGCGGGGACCGATCCGGCAGCGCGGTCCCACGAAGGCCCCGGGCGCGATCGAGGCCGAGGCGTCGACGTGGGCGGTCGGATCGACATGCGCGCCGGCCGCCCGGCCGACCGGCGGCCGGAATGGCGGCGCGAAGGCCTCGATCAGCCGGGAGAAGTCGTGAGCAGGGCGGGGGCTCCGGATGGCGGGGCGCCCGGCGGTCGGGACTCCGGGCGGAAGCAGCACGGCGCGAGCGGCCGTCTCCCGCAGGAGCGCCTCATGGGCTGGATCACGCACGAAGGCGAGCTCGTCGGCGCGGGCCTGCGAGAGCGACCCGAAGCCGCCGACCTCGAGCCCGGCATCCCCTTCGACGACACGTCCGATCCGGTCGGCGAGCTCCGCCAGCGCAATCGGCCGCGATGTGCGCGGCACCGGCGCGCGCTCTAGCGGGCGAGCAACACGGCGACCGGCGAGGTCCGGGCCACCGCGGACGCGTTGCTCCCGAGGAAGTACTCGGTGATCCGGTTGCGGCCATAGGCGCCCATCACGATCAGGCTCGCGCGCACCTCCTTCGCCGTGTCGACGATCTTCACGTCCGGTCGCCCGAGCGTCGAGGAGGTCTCCCGCACCGGAACCGAGAGCCCACCGACGAGCTGTCGGACCTCGTCGAAGCGCGCGACGGCTCGGCCCTTGTCCTTCGAGTCGACGAAGACGTGCACGGCCTCGTTCAGACCGTTGGCCAGGGCCACGGCCAGCTTGGCGGCGATCCGGGATCCCGGAGAGCCATCGAAGCCGAGCACCAGCGGCCCCGTCAGGGGAGCCCCGGCCGGGACCAGGATCGTGGGACGGGTCGTCTTGCGCAGGATCGCGTCGACGGTGGCGCCGATCAGGGGACCCCGCTCACCGACCGCCGTCCCCGTCCGACCGACGATCAGCAGATCGGCGCCCTGGACCTTCTCGACGATGCGCTCGTCGGGCGACCCCTGGAGCACCTCGCAGGGCGCCTCGAGTCCCTCGCCGCGAGCGCGCTCGCTGAAGCGCCGGGCGACGGCCTCGGCCCGAGCACGGTAGTACCCGGCGAGCTCCGTCTCCGGGAACGACGGAAGCGCCAGCCCATCGCCCGAGGGCGATTGCAGCAGGCGATCGTCGATCACCGAGACTCCGGTCAGTCGCGCACCGAGCCGCGAGGCCAGCCCCATCGCCATCTGCTCCGCCGCGCTCGAGTCTTCCGAACCATCCGTCGCAACCAGAATCGTTTCGATCATGTCGTCCCTCTCCACCACGAGATTCTCCACGGGACCCGCGGCCCCTCGATGGGATACCCGCAGGATCGGCCGAACGGCCCCCAAGGTTTCGACCTTCGGGGGTGGACTCTCAGGGGGAAGCTTAGGATACCCCCCAGGGTGACGCAAACAGGCCGGCATCGAAACGCCGGTTTGCCCCGGGAATGCCGGACCGCTCTTCGGCCGGATCTTCCCCTGCCGTGCGGGCGCCGGGAGGAGAGGCGAGGCGTCAGACGGATCGTGATACCGTGGGGTCCGTGTCACGCCCCGCCATCGGATCCGGCTCACGCGCTGCGTGGGGCCTCGAGCAGCCCCGATTGGGCCTGGCGCTCGGCGGCGCGCACGACGAAGCCGATCTCGCGCTGCAGAGGCAGTGGGCGCTCCGAGCCGAGGAGCTGGGGCTCCACTCCGTCTGGCTCCCCGAGATGCATTTCGCGCCGGGCGTGTGCCCCGCGCCCCTGATCGAGCTGGCCAGCCTCGCGTCCCGGACGACCCGGATCCGGCTGGGAACGACCTCGCTCCTGCTGCCCCTGCATTCGCCCCAGGCCCTCGCGGGCCAGATCGCCGCCCTGGACCGGATCTCGAGAGGCCGAGCCCTGATCGGCCTGGGTCGGGGCTTCCAGAGGCGCATGCTCGAGGCCTTCGGGGTCGACCCGGCCTCCAAGCGGGGGCGCTTCGACGAGTCGCTCGACCGGATGCTCGCCCTCTGGGCCGACGCCAACGCGCGGGGAGGGGCGCTCGCGACCCATCAGAGGCCCCATCCTCCGCTCGCCGTCGCGGCCTTCGGCCCGAAGGGACTCGCCCAGGCAGCTCGACGGGGGCTCCCCTACCTGGCGTCTCCCGTCGAGACCCTCGATCAGATCGAAGAGAACCAGGCGCGGCACCGATCCCTCTCGAACGGATCCGAGACGGCGTCGCTGTCGATCGTGATGCGCACCGTCTTCGTCTCCGAGGATCCCCACCTCCTCGAGCAGGCTCGAGCGGCTCTCCGCGCCGAGGGCCAGCGCGGGCGGGCACGGATGCCGCTCGCCGTGCGCAGGGCCATCGAGGCGCCTCTGGAGCAGCGGGCGATCGTCGGCCACCGTGAGCAGGTGAGCGAGGCCCTGCAGCGAGAGTGCAGCCGGCTCGACATCGACCTTCTGATCGTGCGGCCCCGCATCGCTCGTCTGGATCCCGCTCCGCTCGAGCGATCCCTCGAGATCCTGGCCGGGGAGATCTGGCCGGACCTGCGCGACGCCCGCATCGCCGATGGGTCCGCTTCGAGTCGGCCCGCTCCGTGAGCGGCCCTCCTCATGAGCGGCCTCTTTCGTGAGCCGCCCTCTTCGTGAGCAGCCCTCTTCGTGAGCAGCCCTCTTCGTGAGCAGCCAGGAGGCCCTCAGTCGGGCTCCTCCCGCGTGAACGTCACGAAGGCCATGCTCGGACGTTTGGACGAGTCCCGCATGGCGAACTGCATCGTGTCGTACTCCCAGCCCTCGGCGGACCACTCGTTCAGGACCTTCTCGATCTCCTCGTCGGTGACGGTCCCGATCTCGACGACCTTGTAGCGCAGCGACACGAGCCCTCCTTCAAAGACGCGCCGCGACGTCCGCGGCGGCGTAGGTCAGGATCAGGTCGGCGCCCGCGCGCTTGATCGAGACCAGCGACTCCTCCATGGCCCGGGCCTCCTCGACCCAGCCCCGTTCGGCCGCGGCCTTGATCATCGCGTACTCCCCGGACACATGATAGGCCGCCAGTGGCACCTCGAGCTCGCGGCGCGCGTCCGCGAGGATGTCGAGATACGCCATCGCGGGCTTCACCATCAACATGTCCGCCC